>NZ_JAXRUT010000034.1:0-51466 GCF_035156405.1 Algoriphagus aurantiacus
AACAAAAAGACCTGTACCAACTTCTTCCCTCAAACTGGAAGCAGCACAGACCTAAACCGATTCTCTGAAATTCCTAATCCAAAACATATGGGATGCTCGGAGCGATACATTCAATTGCGTTTTTCAGTCCACTAGGAATACTAAAAACATATTCAGGAGTACAAATTATTATTCCATCAGCGTTTTCTACTTTATCCCGAAATTCTATTACTGCTTCCGGAGTATTTTCACTGGTTAATTCAGTCTTGAAATGTGGCAGTTCTGTTAAATCGTCAAAAATTATCAATTCAAAATTATTCTGCTCCATTTCGGCGATTGCTTTCAGAATGGCAAGGTTAGAGGAGTTTTTGCTCACACTACCATTAATTCCTAAAACAGTTAGTTTTCCAGCCATTACAGTTTATTTTGGACCATGTCCTTGATTTTAACAGCTTTCTCAAAGTGATCAAGTTTATGCCTCATAATCCACCATTCTGAAACTTCCATTAGTAGTTTCGGATTGTCGTTTTTATTTGCAAAAAAAGCATAAAATGAAAGTCCAACGTTTTCCCCTTTTTTCTCAATTTTTTCGTTGCAAACCGAAATTATTTTTTCAATTATTAATTCATTCATTACTCTCAATATTTACATATAGCTTGTTTCAGCTTGCCGGGAATCGGGTCAGGCAAGGGAATCACACCTTCACCTTCCAACAGTTCAGATAGTTATCGCAACGTGCGTAAGAGTCTCACCTCACACGGTACAGGTTTTCTGTTGAGACTAAAGAAGGGTTTTATCGGTTCGGGATTTTAGCCCATAAAGATAATAAAAGTTGGTTTTTCTACCTCACCCCCGCCCTCTACTGATGTGAGAGGGCGGGGGGCTCCGGTAAATGATAGCTCCCGAATAGCTTTCCCCCGAGTCGCTTACTCTCGTGGTCAAGACCTCGGGATCTTTGATTTCAATAACTAAAAAATATCTGCAAGAAAGGAGAAAAACCGGAAGTTATGAATCGAATACAAGGGAAGCTTAGTTGATAGTTATTGATTTTTTTTATTACCAATATTCAAAAATGCGGGAGATTTTACCATCTCTAAATTCAAAAAGGGTCATTTCCAGCTTGCCATCTTTCATTCCGCTGTCTTCTTTTTTTACAAATCTTTTTTCCACAACCACAGCGTTTAGTCCAATAATTTTGTTTTCTATCTTTATATCAGCGACTTTCCCGTCATAACCTCCATTTTTTTGATTCCTAACGTATCCGTTATACAGATCCTCTTTTGTATAAGTCCCGCCATATTTTGGATGAACATATGTAAAGTCGTCTGTAAAAAGTTCAAAAGTGCTATCAATATCTTTGATTGTCGAGTTGGCCTGAAATATTTTAAGGTTCAGATCGTAATATTCCTTTACTACGGTTTCTAATGAATCTTTATGAGCTTTTGAGGCCTCTTGAGCAATTATTTGGCTGGTTGCTAAAAAAAGTAAAGTTGTAGAAACTAATATTTTCAAATGTGTTTTCATATGATTATAATTTGATTTTAAAGGCCATAACTTGTCCCGTGACGATGGAAACGGAATGGAATCTCGCAAGGCAAATAATCCTTCCACTGTGGTCGTTCTTCGACATGCTCGATTTCATCTGTTTATAATTGATTTTTTATGGTCATCCCGTCCCGATAATTATCGGGAGCTATCGGGAGGAATCTTGCAGTGGTTAATCATCCCTTTGTGTCGCTTTGGTCATGCCTGCCTGTCCGGTAGGCAGGCTCGATTTCATATGTAATTTTGTTGGTTCAAATTTTATCCAATTTTTGTGAATTTGCAAGGTGGGAGTTGCATACACCTTAATACAAAGGGTAAAGAAAATAAAACATCTCCCTGTAAATCCGGCCCCTCTCAGGGCATGCTATTTGACACTATTCTTCTAAAGAACTGCTGTTAGTTTGGGTAGAAAGTAGAAAAGTGTGACTATTCTGTTTAAATTCTATTTCTCCAAAAATAGCCATATATCCATTTGACGGCAAAGGAACTTCAATCCAATATTCTTTGATAGATTTACTAGTATCATTATTATTGTCTGGTTTACTCTTTAAAGCTATGGGCTGAGATTCCCATAAGGCTTGACGAAAATCTTCATTTGCTGACTGGCTTGTCTATAATCACGCTTTTGTTGCAGAAGCATCTGCAGATATCTTTAGAACAATTTTATTTCCTTCCGGCAAGTTCTGCCACTTTAACTTTGGAAGGCTTTTATGGGAGGCTACCGCTCTGACAAAGGCAAAAGCAGTAGGGTTGATTCTAGGGTCAGTATCAGCACTTACATGATTGGCTTTTATTGATGCTACCTTATTATTGGTCCATAGCGGTCACTCACTCACCTGTTTAATCTCGCAGCTTCTTGAAGGAAGACACTAACAATTTTTTAGCAAATTTTTCAACACCTTTTCATAATGGAAATATTCCAAGGCAATTTCTCTCGCTCTCATACTATGAAAACTATAATCACGGTTAACTTCAATAAAAATTGACTTTAGATCTTCAGGGTCCGTAAAAGAAAATAAGCCTTGGCCAGTTTCTATGTTTTTTGAAAATCCGGTATCCTGGACTACTACAGGTTTTCCACTCATCAGATATGCAGCGCTTCGTTCACTAAACCAACCACTGTTACTTGAAACAAAGCCATCTTTGGCCACGCTCCACTCTCCTTTGGATTCTGAGATATATTTTTGAAAGGCTTCCGGAGTTTTCGAAGCCACTTCGGGATTAGTTATGATCCATCCCCTTGCTCTTAATTCATCCCGAGGGGCTGATTTACTACCTAGCGCTAATTCAAATCGTTCATTGATTATTCTTGGTAAATCAAAATAAGGTTGGAATGAGGTGGATTTCATTCCAAATATTTTACCATCCCACTCCGCATTTTTATGACTATCCCAATTCATAAGCGTAGTCCAATTTCCTTTAGTTAATACTTTTTCGTTCTTCCAAAGCTCAGGGATAACGGGCTGTCGGGTAGGAACCCACGTAAATTGATCCTTTGGAATTTGACAATCTTTGTTCCCGATGTTTTCTCCAAAAGAAAAAAACACATTATGCTCTTTTGCCATAGCATTTGAAATTGGGTCCTTGATAAGTCGAATCTGTGTAAATACTGGATCCGTATCGATAAAGATCTTGATTGGAATATTTTGAACCTCTTCTCTTAGTGGATTTACTCCCGCAATATTGATAAGAACATCAGCGTCACTTAAAAAATTTAATATTTTTTGCTTGGGGTTTCCAAACCATCGACTTGTATGATAATCAAAATATGCCCATTGGCGATTCATCCCATAATTTGAAAAAATTGCATCGATAAATTTTAAGCCATATGAGGGATCAGTTGACACTTCAAAAGTGATGGGATTATAACAGGAAGGATAATCTTCACTATACTCTATAAAAAGCACTTCATGTCCCAAAAGTTTTAACCCTAGGGCATATTGAAAATGATGCCAAACCGCACCTCCAAAAGGTCCCCTGACGATATATCCTAATAAGACAATTTTCATTACTCTTGAATAATTTTAAGATCAAATTGAAGTTAATTCTGATAATCCCAATTAAGATCTGTGGGATCAAGCTGTTTGATAATTTTTGCTGGATTTCCTACTACTACCGAATATTCCGGGATATGCCCTGATACAATGGATTTACTCCCAATTATTGAACCTCTTCCGATGAAAGTGCCTGGTAAAACTACAGAGTCAAAACCAATCCAAACATTATCCTCAATAATCACTGGAGAGGAGGTAGAAAAAGGTAGTTGACGGGAAATTGATACCGAACTCCTTTCTAACAAAATCGCTCTCTGTTCGATAGTAAGATTTTCACCAAAATAATTATCTGTAATTACAGAGCCCCAAGAGGCCATGACATAATTCCCTATTGAAATTTTTTCGGAACATAAAAGTGTGGTTCCCTGTAGAATGCAATATTCTCCGATTTCGGTTACTCCATTTTCTGAGGTAACGATTTGAGCCAAGTCATAAATGCCTGAACCCTTTCCGACTTTCAATGCTACTTGTTCTTTGCTTTGAAACATTAAAAAACAATAGGCGGAATCTATGTAAACATCATTGTCCAATAAAATATTGGCAGGCAACTCTCCATGGTACCAATCATTAGGGATTAAATATCTTCCATCCTGATCTGTGAATCCACTCTGTTTTATGTTCCGTTTCATACAATTGGTTTTGCGGGATTTCCAGAAACCTTCTGGCCGGGTAAAACATTTTCCAGAACCAAAGAGCCAGGATAAATATAGGCCCCCTTACCGATTGTAACTCCTTTAAGGATTGTGGCATTCAACCCAATCCAGACGTCATCTTCAATTTCTACATCTTCTACTTTAAATTCAGGCCTTTCCTTTCTATTTCCCAAGGGTGAAAGAGCGATAATATCTAATAGCCTTTCTAATGGATCTAAAGGATGAAAATCTGAGTCCACTATTGTAACCCCGCCAGAAATAAAAACTCTGGATCCGATTTTTATCCTCCTTGAACAAACCAACGAAGCATTGGCTAAAAAGCAAAAATCCCCTATTTCTATTAGTCCATTTTCTTCTGCAGCTAGAGAGGTTCTCCACAAAGTAACATTGGAGCCAATCTTCAGCCCAATGTCTAATTGCGAATGATAATTTTTAAAACAATGACTTGAATCCAGCATGGTATTTTCTCCAACCTGGATATTAGTCGGGACTATTCCACTAAACCAGTCCCCTGGGAATTTAGATCCTGGAATTAAAGGATAAAACTTTGGAATAGAATTAATCATTTGTTTGATAGAATTAAAGTGAATCAATCAACTTCCCTAAAACAATGTTATGGTCAAAGTATGATTTTGCCAGTTCTCTTGCTCCCAATGAATGTGCCTTCCAATTTTCCGAAATTTTCCGAATCGCATGTTCTGCTTCATGTTCATCCGTAAAGGAAAAAAGCCCCATTCCTGTGGGATAAAATTCAGACCAACCGGTATCCTGTGCTACAACAGGGCGGCCTGATGCTAAATAACAGGCCGATCTACATGAAAACCAGCCAGTTTTAGCTTTAACATACGTTTCTTTAGCTACTGAAATTTCTCCTTCTGAAGAATAAATAAATTCCTGATACAATAAATGATCTCCCGATGCCTCCTCAGGAGAGATTAAATTCCAGCCATTCTCCAATAATTTATAAAATTGTCCACCTTTAACACCTCCTCCTGTTTGACTCACGGCAAGCTTGAACGAAATATGCGGAAGTAGATTTGGTAGATTTAGTATGAGAGGAAAAGTAACATCTTTTTGACCCCAATCTTGCCCGGCAAATTTTAATTTTTTTCCTACTTTCCAGTTCATTAGCGTGGTAAAGGAAGATTTTGATAAGTCAAGTTCTTTATACTTCCAAAAATCCATGCAAATGGGTTGCCGAGTAGAAACCCAAGAAAATTCTCCCCGAGGAATTAAGCAGTCTTTACCAAAAATATTCTCCCCAAATGTAAAATGGTGGGTGTGCCATTGTGCTAATTCTTTTAAATTACCATTATCCGTAGTAAAAGATTGGTTAGAATTTATTTGAATTTGAGTAAACATTGGATCAGTATCCAATAAGATCCTAACAGGGATATGGGAATATTCCTCTCGAATCACATTCGAGCATGAAATATTTATGAAAATGTCAGCAGCTTTACAAATTTCAAGATATTCCCTTTTTGACCTACCAAAAAATTGTTGCGTCAGTTCATCTCGGTAAATATATCGGTCTTCCAGACCAAAATATTTCATAATTTCACGAAGCCTATTTACCGTATCAGTACTATCATTCCAGACTCTTCCAAAGACAGGATATATTTTAGTGTCTTCTAAGTAATAGACATCGTACCCCATCCACTGAAATCCAATCACATATTGAATATAATCCCATACGACTCCTCCAATTGGCAGAAGTCCTAAAAAACCTCCAACAACTACAGTTCCTTTTGAATTAATCATTTGCTGAGACATACCAATTCGGACTTTTGAGGACTTGGTTTGGGATACTTGGGTTCAACAATTTAACACCAAAGTAAAAATCATAGTCTCCATATTCATAACCCGCTTGACTAAGGAGAATCTTCAATGAATCAGTCGCTAGACAAACTATTTTTTGAAATTGATCCATTGACCCATACATACTGAATAAGTAATTGGAAATTTCTTTTATTACTGATTCACCAAACCCAGCTTTAAATAACAAATCACAAATTTGAATTTGATTCTCCTTTGCCTTTTCCAAATAGGTAGCAACTCCAATAAGAGTTTCGCCTTCTAAAACTCCAACGATTTTATAATCACGATGGCTATTTTTCCATTTTAGATTTTGACCGTCTCTAGAGATCATATAATTGTTTTGATTAGAAATCTCATCCCAAAGTAGATCAATACGATTATCATCAAAATCAATGGGACTAATTTCATATACAGCATCATCAAACTTCATATCGGTAGATAAGGACAATTTAAAAAGCGGAAAACTAAATATATGAATATCAAAAAAACTTGCCAGTCTCTTCCATCTTGGATCTGGAAGCATAATTACTAGATCAAACTTCTTTTTCTTCAAAAGTTGAATACCAAAATTATATAACTGAATAATATATTTATATCCCGATAAGCCCGTGGACCTTTTAGCTATAACAGCAGCATAGGGCCGACTTCCAAAAAAGACCTCTTTACCCAATGATACACTCAATGATACAAAAATAAGTTGAGCTTGAATATTGCCGTCATTTTCAACAATTACTACAAAGGAATTACCAATAGGCGAAGAAAGAAAACGCTCTTTCCAAAGTTCCTCATTAATCACATCCCAACCAGCATTTAAATTCCAAAACTCAACCAGTTTAGGATAGTCACTTGAAGTACATTCCCGCAGCGCCATGATCTATAATTAATCATTTGGAAAAATAAACCATTCATTATCTAAATTTTCAACTTCTGCTACAGAAACTGTAGAAGAAATACCAAACACAAATTTATATTCAACATATTGTGTTTTAAGCTGATCCAGAAAGGGTTTTAAAAAATCATTTGATATGATTTTAAGTTCTTGCTTCTCAATAGGGATCGCTTTCTCTATCCATAATAAATGAAATTTTTTAAGTTTTTTGAAAAGAAGAGGAACATCAATGAATTCAATCATTAAAAAATCCAAAATCAAACCTGAATTTTTTTTTATCACAAAATATCCAGTTAGTTTTTTCTCTAAATCAAAAATTCCGACGATTAAGTCATTTCTCCATTTGTAATTTAACCACTCTTTCGATCTATTGATAAAAGAAAGGTTTGAATTTTTTAGTTTAAACTTTTCCCAAATCAGATTAAATTCATTTGTAAATCCATTTAATTCATGTAGCGTATACTTAGTATCTTCAACATCTTCCTCCAAAATTTGAAGGCAAGGGAAAATTTGAATTTTCCATGGAAATAAACCAACCTTATGAATGGATTTTAAACTTTTTACCCACCCATATGCAGGCATGGTATAAAGCCAGTTATATCCTTTCTCTTTGATATATTTATTGCCTTCCAAAAAAAGCTCAACCACCAAAGATTTACTTTCAGCATATACGGATGACCTATACTCCTCATGGATAATTGGGGCAGAAATTTTAACAGCCTTTACTTCCATACTACTCAAATACATTAAAGTGGGAGTATAAAATATTTGACCAACAATTTTATCAGATTTATCCGTGGCCAAAAAAATTATTGCGTCCCCAAATGGCCCTGGAAGCCACATCTTAAACTCGCTTTCTTCTGGTCTTCCCCAACCAGAAAAATATTCCCATAAATCAAGGACTTCTTTCAAATCAGAATCTACATATTCTCTAAAGAAGAATTTTTCAGTGTTCATATCAAAAAGTTAGTTAATGTTTTGCTGGGTGTAAAGATTAAAATAGAGCCCATTTAGTTTAATCAATTGATCATGAGAGCCCAATTCAGATATTAGTCCATCGTTTAAAACCAAGATTTGATCTGCGTTTTTAATAGTAGAAAGTCTGTGGGAGATTATAATCACTGTTTTATTGAAATAATACTCTTTAAGCCTTTTAAATATTCTTCCTTCTGTAATTGCATCCACAGAAGATGTCGGCTCATCTAAAACAACAATTGGATTGTCCATTACAAAAGTCCTAGCTAGAGACAAACGCTGTTTTTCTCCCCCTGATAAGGACAATCCAGCTTCGCCTACCATCGTGTCATATCCCTTTGGAAGCTTCATAATGAACCCATGTGCTTCGCTAAGTTGCGCTGCTTTAATCACCTGATCCGTCGTTGCTTCAGGATTACCGAACCTAATATTTTCAGCAATACTCACCGGAAACAATATCGGATCTTGCAAGACCATTGAAATATTACTTCTTAAAGAATTTAAACTAAAATTACTTATATCAACACCATTAATTCTTATCTCCCCCGCCCATGGATCATAAAATCTACCCAACAAAGAAATAAGTGAGGTTTTTCCTGCCCCGGTTGTTCCAATTATCGCAGTTACTTTACCCGGAAATGCTTTAAAATTAATAGCCTTTAATACATGATTTTCATCATCCTTAAATCTATTATACCCAAAATCAACATTTTCAAACTCAATTAAACAGGATTCTTCTGACAATTCGAATGGATTTTCTTTTTCAAATACTTCTTCTTTAGAATCCAATATCTCGTAAATTCGACTTGCTCTAGCTGCTATTGTAATGGTTGCACCAGCGGCAGTTGAAAGCGAAGTTACCGGCCCATAAATTGCGGTTATGTACCCTAAGAAAACATATAAATCTCCAGGAGACACTTTCCCGTCAAGTCCTTTATACGCACCAATCGCCACCAAAACAACAGAGGCTATTCCTGTGATTAAAGCAACTGATTGATTATAACCTTCCCCAATAGTCACTGCCTTTAAATATGCCTTTTTAAATCCTGAAATTAAAAAGTCCAATTTTTCTAACATGAACTTTTCTCTGACAAAGGTCTGAATGACTCGCATGGATACCAAAGCTTGTTGCACAAACGCAGAAAGTTCACCTTGTTTTGTATACTGTTCCACAGTAGTATCATTCATTGGTTTATTGACAATAAATAACACATACACTAGTAAGGGTACAACAGAAATGGCGACAATCGCTAACGTCAAATCTATCAAAGCCATTACATAAAACATCCCGATAAGAATCAAAAGGGAAGAAATTATTGGAAGGACAATCTGAGCGACTAATAAATACACCACGAAAATATCTCCATTAAACCTTTGGAGAAGATCTCCAGTTTGATTTTTGGAATAGAATTTCATGGATAAAACCTGAAATTTTTTATAGAGATCAAGAGACAGATCATACACAAGACCTATCCCAATTTTTGTTACAAACAAAAAAGAAATATAATTTAAAACAATTCCTCCTATGATGATTATTAACATGAAAAATAAACTATAGTTGAGCAAGTCACTTTCAGATTGCCCAATATTATTCAATTGTAAAAAACCACTAATAAACTCAGGTAAATCCTTTTTCAACAGAACATTATCTATTATTACTTTAACCGGAAGTGGCTTAGCAACTGTAAAAAATACACCAACAATTGAAATAAATATTAAAAGTATCAACTTCCACTTATATGGAAGCAGATATCTCAGCAATCTACTTATCGTATTTATATTTTTCATTTCAAATTACTAATGTCAAACACATCTTCAATTCATTGAATCAATTAAAACATTCTCAATATTAGAATTTTCAAATTTTGGCTTAATTTTTTTCAGGTCGTATTGAATTTCTTTTTCGCCATTTTTTCTTGAAGCCAATGTTTCTACTGAAACTCTAAAAAACCTTAAAATATAACATGAATCAGCTACAATCTTGAGCACCAATAAAATTGACAAGGACCCAAAAAACAATAAGCTTAGGTAGGCTTTAAATTCCAATGCAATGATGGTTACTAAAAATAGCCCCAAAAACAATGATACTGTGATCATAGAAAGACGCAACCACTGTTTAATTTTAAAATATTGTCTCCCCATTCCATGTTCTTCAACAGTCAATAAAGCTCTTGCAGAAATAAATGGTCCAATTTTATATTCTAAATCCCAACGGTCAAATTCACCTCCATTTTGCACTTTCATTTTCTTTTTTAATAAGTCGGTTTTCAAATCCAGTTGCCATTCGGATAATTCTGTCCACTTTTCTGACCAAACATAAATCACCCGAGGAAAGGCAGAAAAACTCTTAAAATGCTTAAGGTTTGTAAGACTTCCCCTTGATGGGTTCAAGCCATGTTTTAATCGTCCTCGAAGTCTCGATATAGGTTGGATAAAGTGCATATAAGTTGTAATCAAAAAACCCTTAAACTTTTGATCTTTTGGGATTGACTTATTTTTCTTGATTGCTTTTCGCGCAGAAAAAGCGGACTGCGCAAGGATCAATCCGAGTAAGAATAAAAAAATCGGGAATGCAATTCCAAACATGGGAAATTCTAGTCCAAAAACTGAAACAATTCCAAAAAACAAGACTAAAAGAAACCATTCTGGCATTAAAGAAAAGCTACTCCAGGAATTAATTGAATCATTGTAAACAGACTGAAACAAGGCAGAACCTTGACTTCCATAAAAAATTTTCCGTTTTTCAGGATAGATAGAATTCGTTAATCCATTCCCATAAATATGACCTCTCCAGCTTAAATGACCCAAACTATTATATTTTTCTGGCCATTTTTTTTCTAACAGAGCTTCCGCTTTTCCATATCCTTCTTGCTGTTTCCAATACATCTTCAAAGAACTACGCCTATGATGCCATACAAAAGCAGAGTGATGAAACCCTATTGTGTAACCTTTATTCTGAATCCTCCAACAAATATCTACATCATCTCCCGCAGCTCTAAAAATGGGGTCAAAACCTCCTAATTCTATTAAAACAGACCTTTTGAAGGACATATTACATCCAGGAATATGCTCTGCTACCTCATCATCAAGCAATACATGGCAAGGGCCTCCTGGTGAATTTGCCACACAATGAGACACTAATTCAGCCTCCTTTGGCGGTAAATTTGGCCCTCCTATTCCTGCATGATTAGTACTTAAGTATGAGGATGCTAAATAAGTAAGCCATTGAGGGTCTGGGTAAGCATCATCATCGATATAAGCAATGATTTCACCATTTGAAGCATATAGACCTGTATTCCTAGCACTACTCAGCCCTCGGTTTTCTGTACTTATCAATTGCACGCAAAACTGTGATGCAATTTCTGCTGTATTATCTTTTGACCCATCGTTTACTACAATCACCTCGTAACTTGGATATTCTATTTTAGATAACCCAACCAATGTATCTCTGATTGTTTTTGAACCATTGTAGGAACAAACCACTACAGAAATAAGAGGCAAACCGTCTTGCTCCTTGTATGGCAATTCCCCAAATACTTTTCTTACAGTGGCTAAAGCAGGTTTTGGATTTCGGGATCTGTCGACCAATCCAAAATCCCAATCATCAATTGGGAGTCCTCCCCTCCACCAATCGTCTGTCCATGAAAAAACAAAACATCCGGCACACCCCTTTTCAAAAATCTTTCGAATCTGCCAATCCAAGATTTCGGCTTGCTTTTCAAGCCCATTTCGCATACTGTCGAGCCCAATTTCAGAAAGTAAAAGTGGTTTATCCTCCGCCAGATTATGTAATCTGGCTAAATACCGAATCAATTTTTCCTCAGTTTCAAGAAAGACATTGAAACAAAAAAAGTCAAGAAAGGAAAGATCCAAATATTCAGTTGTTGGATAATTCACATAGGTAACCAAAACATCAGGATCCACTTCTTTGACAGTATGATAGAGTTTTTTCAAAAACAAAGAGATCCTTTTATCCCCGTACCATCTCACTATCTTTGCTGGTATTTCATTCCCGATAGCATAGCAAAAAATAGCTGGGTGATTTGAACAAAGAATAATATTTTCCCTAACCCGATCAACAATTTCACTTTCTTGTTTCTCCGAATCTAAAAAAGTTAAATGCTGCTCCCATGGCATACCAATCATCATTTTAAGATTGTACTTCAACGCAATATCCAAAACAGGCGTTGGGGGCACTGTATAAGTTCTCACAGTGTTTACTCCATTTTCTGCCATTAACTTAAAATCCTTATCAACAACTTCTATTGGGGGGAATAAGTCTCCGGATTCATTGGGCTCAAAGGTACCATAGGTAACTCCTTTAATGTAAAATCTTTGATCTCCCAACTTGAAAAATTTACCATCGATGGATGGTCGATTGCCTTCTTTTTTGACATTTTCCATAAACTTTAGATTAAGTGTTACCTTATCAAACTTTTTGAAACTTGCCACATATTTTGTCCAATGTTATTGATTCAAAAAAAACAGAACCTCTTTGAACGAAAGTGGCACCTTTTTATAATTAAAACCATAAATCAAAATATTCAAGTCTGCTTACTCCCAGAACAAAGAATCCTACGCTAAATTTTTAAAAACATGCCTTATTGATCACAAATCAAATTTGATTTTAAAAATTTTAGAAACTAAAGCAGTGTGTTTTGTAACTATTTTCCTTTTTTTTAAAAGTGAGTTTTAAGTGTAATAATCCTACTTATAAAGCCTTAATTCAATTATTTTTGATGTTTCTTTATAAATTTACATTATTTTTTTCAAAAACATATTTTTGAAGTTAATATCCATAAAAAAACTTTTCATTTTTTTTACCGAACATTAGAATTATGTATTTCGCAATTTTTTTGGGATATCTCTAGACTAATTGTTAAAAACAATGGTAATTTTTACCATATTTTAAAAAAAATAATTTAATTATTGAAAATTTCTTGCTCTACGAATTTTCTTCTTTTTACTTTTCTAAATAACGTATAGTTGGATTAAAAAATAAATACATTAAATTCTATGTTTAGTTTTAACTAAAAGACATTTGAAGCAATCTTAGTACAAGGATTGGAGATTTACTTTTGTACAATGTATAAGTTGGAGTATATGAATTTGTAGAACATCTGCCTGACCCATTGTGACAAAATATTCTTATAGAATTTCTTCTCAATCCCTGTTAAGTTACCTATTAGAAATTCTGATTAACCAAAATTATTATCTATTTCTCTATATGTGTCAACTAAGAGAATTTACTCTTTGTTCCAAACACTATTCCATCATGGAAAGGTTAAATTTCTTAGAAAAACTAATGTTATATCTATAAGATTTCACTACTGTAATAATCAACAATGCATTCACCTTAAGAAAGCGGACATTCATGGATGTGACACATATTTATAATAAACATAGCTCCGTCTTATGCTTAGGCCATATCATTCCGCCCATGTTTACCTTGAATGAAGATAAATTGCTTCTCTTCTAATTCACTTTAGCGATCACCGTTACATCTTCTCCTTTATTAACAGGAGGAGTAGTGACTATCAATAGCAGTAATCCATCATCTTCTGCGTAAATGGTCTGAAGAATATTATTAAAAAAATCAGTTACATGACCTAGCTTCATTCCTTTTATCACATAATCTCCGGCTTTTTTCGCAGGATAGAATATGCCATCAAAATTGGAAGAAGAATAGATTCTCTGATGAATAACAATAGGTAAGTTTATTACTTCTCTTTTCTCATCGAGTGGAAGAAAGCCCAAGTGATCAAGTAGGTTCAAGACACTTACGGCAACCTTTTCCACCGCATCCTGCTCTATTATTCCCAAACGACCGCACTCAATATCAATGGAAGGTATTCCTCTTTTGAAAGCTTCAGCAGTACAATACAAGCTTGGTTTATCGGCTTTCATATAATCTTTCCCGTCCGTATTGAATATCACCACATGGTCAAAACCAAGCGAAAGAGCCATCTCTTTTCCTTTGGCAGAAACCTCAGGCANGGCTTTCATATAATCTTTCCCGTCCGTATTGAATATCACCACATGGTCAAAACCAAGCGAAAGAGCCATCTCTTTTCCTTTGGCAGAAACCTCAGGCATGTCACTGTTACTGTAGTAGGCTGCGTATCTCATCAGATCCTCGGGTGCATCTCCCGAATGCATATCTAAGAAATAATCAGCTCTGGATATGATATGTTCTGAGATAAAGTGAGCTACTTTTTCTGTAGTAGTTCCAATTTCATTACCCGGAAAAGACCTATTCAAATTCTTGCTATCAACTGGACTGATATAGGGAGATCTTCCCAAAAAACTTTCTACCCCCGCCAATTGCACCAGAATGACTACGCCTTTTAATTTTTGCGGATTGATTGAATGGATCAACTTCTGCGCGCCCATAATTGGCGCATATTCAAAGCCGTGAACTCCAGCTGTGATCCCCAAGGTCTCCCCATCCTCTACCCCATTAAAGACGGAGACAGGAATAAAAGTAGAATCCTGACCATTAACTATTGGTATAGTAAAATGTTCTTTTGTGCCTGCTTTAATCTCCTTGTTTTGAAATAAAAAGGAAGACTGGGCAGCAGCGAATTCTGACATTATCAACATGGCGATGATTAAACTAATTTCTCTCTTCATCTCTGATATGAATACATTGATTTCCCAATACGGTTAACTTCTTAATCCCGCTTTAGGAACAAACCTATTAACCGCAACAAAGTTGCATATAATGTAATGTTAATACAACTTGTACCACATAAAATCTAGGGATTTACCATTTTGATCATATTTTTGTTAATATCTAAATCAGACATCTTACTTGCTTCAAAAGTAGCATTCCTCAGAAGTTTGATTCAACATCTATCAAAAAGATATTCTAAGAATATGATTATCAGTAACGATGCCAGTTCCAAAATAATCCATGGTTCACCTCGACAAGCTCGGTGTCCCGATTGAGATTAGTGTTGAGGTAGGATCAACATAAAAACTCCGGTGGTCAAGCTTGTCGAGACCACTTTTCGAAATGACGCCTACTGGTAAAAACGCGGACTATCATATTTTAGAAATTATATCTTGCTGTTACCAGAAAGATTCGGGTTTCCCTTTTCGCCCTGAATTCCTGAGAAAAGGTATTTGTTAGCGTTTGTCCCGCAAATCTCTGCGTATTGAAAACATCTCTCAAACTGAGTAATATACTTGCTTTGTCATCGATAAAAGACTTTTGAACACTAGCATCCACAGAGTACCGGGCAAGGTCCCGACCTTGGGCTTCCACTTCGGGGGAATCGTAATTCCCAACCAATTGCAGGTTAACACCCAGCGGTAATTTGAAATCCTGAGTAAGTTTAGCATTCCAAGAAAAGCCAGAATTGGTAAAATCCTCACTGATATTTGATCCATCCACCGTTATTCTAAAAAGTGTAAGTCCACCATTCACTGAATACCAGCTGTTAACTTCGGAGACACCGATGAATTCCATCCCATACGATTGGGAGGATAGCAAATTTGACGGTTGTGAATAGGAGATTCCATCTTCCACGATGGTGATAAAGTCGAGCTGTCCATTTACCTGCCTGTAGAACAAATTGGTAGTGAAGCTTGATTTTTCAAAATTTGCCAAATGCCCAAGTTCAAATGAATTGATCATTTCTGGTTCTAGATCGGGGTTACCACGTCTAATATTCAAGGAATCTGTGATATCTGGAAAAGGATTCAATCTCCAAGCAGTAGGTCTATCTATCCTTCTGGAATAGGTAACTTTCAAGGAGTGATTTTCATTAAGATTATACATACCCTGCACACTTGGGAAGAGGTTGAAATAGCGCTGGTTATTTGTCTCATCTGTATTTTTCAGATAAGTATCTACTTGCGTGTATTCACCCCGAAGTCCCAGTGCATACTCAAATTTTTCCTTTTTAGATGAAAATATGGCGTATCCAGCATGAATCTGATCTTTGTAAAGAAACTGGTTACTGACAGCTGGGTCTTCAACAAAAGAATCACTGGTCTCCCTATATCTCAGGTACCGATAATCATTATCAAACTTCCTTATGTTTGATTTCAGACCTGCTTCAAATTTACCTGTCTCCCAGGGTTGAATGTAATCAGCCTGTAGCACCGTGATATTTCTCACCTCATCAGTGAATGCCTGCTCTTCGCCAGTCAGATTCTCCGGTGATGGGTTTAGTGTGTTGGTGAAAATGTCAATATTCTGCGTTTTATACTGATTACGATAAGAGTAACTCGCAGTAGCCCGAAATAAATGTCCTTTATCTTTGAAATTATGCTCAAAAATCAAAGCATTATCCAATCCTTCATCTATCTCATCCTCATTGTTCCTTCTGACATAATCAAATGATTCCTCCGAATCACCTGATGCCAAACTTGATAGTTCAGAAAATAACGTATTTGTCTGGAATTGGTGTCCATATTGGTAAACACCTTCATAGCTCAACACATTATTACCGAAGTAATAATCAGCTCCATAATTAAGGTTATGGCTTGGTTCCCGCTCTGAGCTTATAGTATTTTGATCAAGTTTTTCCTGATCTTCGAATATTACCCGAATGGAACTCCGCTCCCCAATGCTCTTCCAGTTCCTGTAATTATACCCTCCAAATACATTGAATTTGACGTTACGATGATTTATTCTTCCGCCCATACTTGTCCTTGCCCTTGTTCCGTAGGTAGCTTCCACCCCCCCATGAGTCCCAAAATCTTGCCCTTTTTTTAAGACAATATCTATCACTCCACCTTCTGCTGCTGCATCATATCTTGCATTTGGATTGTTGATGATCTTTATTTCCTCCACCGCACTTGCTGGAAGCTGATCCAAATTCTGGGTGAGAGAAGAGTTTCTTCCGTTTATCAGAATATTGGTGCCACTACTTCCTCTCAGTGAAATACTGCCGTCTTCAGATACCGAAATGGAAGGTGTATTTCTCAGTATGTCCAATAAAGTTCCGCCAGCATTTGCCAGGTTGTTTTCAGGTGAGATAATGATACCTTCCAAACTTGATCGCACAGGCATCTTAGTAGTCTGAACTACCACTTCTTCGAGCTTAGCAGCATCGCTTACCATAGTCAGTTCGCCAAGAGAAACATCACCATTGACCTTCACACCTTTTACAAGTAGGTCTTCATAGCCGATAAAAAAAGCTTTCAGCACATAGTCACCTTGTTCTGCTTGGAGAACAAATTGACCTTGCTCATCGGTATCGCTATAGATTATGGGACTTGCTGATCTTTCAGATTCAAAAAGTGCCACTTGAACAAAGCCAAGAGCCTCATTCCTTTCTTGGTCACGAAGTGTACCGGTGAGTTCAAAAGTCTGGGCCAATCCAAATAATGGACTGGCGATCAAGGCTAGTATTAGAAGGAATTTATGTTGCGGCTTCATCAGGATAATCAGTTGGTTTTAGTGTAAGTATACACCAACATTCTATACCAATTTTGAAGCATGTCATCTAAATTGTATGCGAACTACATGAAGTTGCTTCTCAAATTTGTATTGGAGACGGAATCCGTAGTTTTTACAGATTTGGTTTACAATTGCCAATCCTAAGCCTACTGAATCTGAATAGTCGGATTCTTTCTTGAATCTATTGAGCATTTCTTCCGGGTGGAAAGAAGGTTCTTTTCCTGTATTTTTTATTTCCAGTACGTGTTGATCCAATTGGATTTCTATTGATCCTCCTTCTAAATTATGCTTGATGGCATTTCCTATCAGATTGTGAAGTAGAATCTCGGCAACATACGGATGGATATCCAGGATTACTTCATCCTCTATCTCAAGGTCCAGTCGTATGGCATGGATCTGAATAATTTCTTCTAAGCTTCCTAGGAGATGATGCATTCCCTCGCTGAAATTATAAGGGTCGGGAGACTCAAATTCTTCATTTTCCAGCTTGGCTAAAATTGCTAATGACTTGACAATTCTTCGAATCCTCTCATTGTTGTCGTATGCAGATTGAATAAGTACAGCCTGAGGTTCAGAAATATCTTCATTCATTAGCAATTCAAGTTTCCCTCTAACTACCGCTGAAGGTGTTTGAATTTCATGCGAGAGATTCTCAGAGAACTCTTTAATCTGTCGATAGTCCTTTAGGAGTTTTTTGGACATTTTTTCTAAAAACATATTTAGTCGGTCAAACTCATAAATTCCGTTGGAAGAAAACTTCAGAGGCTCGTTTTTCTGGAATGAAAACCATTGTAGCTTATTCAAACTTTCATTAAAAGGACGGAAAATCTTTTTGGATATCACACGCAGAAAAAACCCTATAAACACCAATTGAATGAAAAATACCACAAGCATGGTGGTGACAACCGTCTCTGTGATGTCATCTGCTTCCACCACCAAATTAAAGTAGGAAATCCGGTAGTGTTTTCCATCTATTTTGAAGGACCGGCTGGCTTTTAGCTGAATCTCATTTTTGTTCATAGGATCGTGATAGGCCAGCGTGTCACGGAGCGAAATATCTTCTATCGGCAAGTCCATCGGGATCTCCTGGATTTCGAGTTTATCCATAGCCAGACTTTGGACGGGTGCGCCATTCTTAATTCGCTCGGCATAAGAACTTATCTGCCGATCAAGCTCCATTCCCAGCTCAAAATCTATTTCGGAACTTAGTTTATTGTATATAAAAACAGTACCGAATAGCAATGCTGCTACAGTGATACCCAAAAACCAAAGACTGATGATATTGATGAGTTTCATGTGATTATAATTGTATTTTGAAGGTCACATGGAATCTCGCGATACAGAATAATCATTTCTCCTTGAGTCACTTGTGTCATGCTCGATTTCATCTGTTTATTTTTTGTTTTTCAATGGTCAGATAGCCTGTCCCGTCCCGATAGTTATCGAGATCGATTCGGGAGAATCTCACATGGATAATAATCATCTCTCTGAATGTCGCTTGAGTCATGCTCGATTTCATATCACTGAAGTGTCAAATTTGTATCCTAATCCATAGACTGTATTTATGTAATCCCTACCGCCGGCTGTAGATATTTTTTTTCGTAGATTTTTGACATGCTGATACACAAAATCAAAATTTGAAAGATCGTCTGTGTAATCTCCCCAGAGATGCTGCGCAATAGCCTGCTTACCCACTACCCTATCTTTATTTATCAGAAAAAACAGGAGAAGGTCAAATTCTTTTTTGGTAAGTTCCAGAACCTTGTCATTCACCAAAGCCTGAAAACTAGAATTCAGTATGGTGATTTCGTTGAAAACCATTTCATCAAAGCCCTGCATTTTAGTTCTTCTGTAAATGGCCTTCAATCTTGCCAGCAGTTCTGAAAGGTGAAAGGGTTTTGGAAGATAATCGTCAGCTCCCTGATCCAGACCCGAGAGCCTGTCATCCAAAGAATCCTTCGCTGATATTATAAGCACATTCGTGTCAATTTTGTGCGTTTTGATACTATCCAGAAGATCTAGACCACTTCCATCTGGAAGCATAAGATCTAACAGTACGCAATCATAGGCATAGCTGAGCAATTTATCCTGGGCATCAAAAAGTGTACGTGCCGATTCACAGCGAATTCCTTCATTGAGGAGGTAATTACTGATATTCTCTGTAAGGTCTATATTATCTTCTACCAACAATATCTTCATGAATAACTTATTCCAGGATAGCTAAGCAAATTACGGATCATAAATTTGTCTCCGAAAAGCTACGGTTTTCTTTTGAAGGAATTCTGAAGTACCAAGACTTCGCCTCCTCTAGTAGAACTTTGACTAACAATTTAACTCTATCTCGGGGTTATCATTTTCATCAACTCCTAGACAAATCTTCTCATGCATCTAAGCTAACTACTTCAAATACAACGTAAATACCCTCTAATAAGCCTTCATTGAGGTCTTAATCGATAAACAGAGGAAAATTGGATAAGAAATCAATGCGGATACTATAAAACAATATTCATTAATAATTAACCAAGTGTAGTTGACTATCATAAAACTCTTATCTAAGTTTGTGCCCAAATGGCAAAGTATCTAATTAGATTCTTATTATCGCTAAGCATCCTCATATCGAGTGGCTATAGTTCTATCTATGCCAATATAGATACGGATAATGCTATTAATAGCTATGGAGGCACATTTGAAAATGTATTAGGTACCAACAGTACCCGCCAGCATCCTCTTTCCATCTCTACGACCAAAGGTCACGGCAGTGATATATTCACAGTCAATAATTCCAAGATTGAGGAAGAGGAAAAGGAATTTGTTAGTAACGATCACTTTGAGGAGTATCAATATCTCACGGCACTGCACTTCACACGTTTTTTTGAATTTTTATTCCAAAACTTACTAGGAGACTTGCACTTCAGCAAGTTTATCCCGAACACTCAAACACATCGAATACACCTTGTAATTCAAGTGTTTAGGATATAATACCCTTTTTTATGCAATCGTTTATTGCCCACCCTTCCCTTTTTATTTATTAGTCTATTCCCTATAGCGACTAGCTATAGAGACACAGTGTATTTGCTATACACAGCTTCCCAAAATCACCTAGAAAATAGTATCATTTCTAAAAAACCATCCCATGAAAAATCAAATTTTCATGCTCTTGAGCCTGTGCGGCACATTGTGGATTACTAGCTGTAATACACACAGAGAAGAGCATAAGGAAAGTGCAACCACATTCCTGGTCACTAGTCCTCTTATTATGGATACATTAATCACCAAAGATTATGTATCCCAAATTCATTCCATCCAACATATTGAGCTTCGTGCTCAAGAAAGAGGCTACCTGCAAAGGATTTATGTAGATGAAGGCCAGCTCGTAAAAAAAGGGCAACTCATGTTCAAAATCATGCCCAAGCTCTACGAAGCTGAGCAACAAAGTGCTGCAGCAGAAGTGGATTTTGCTGAGATAGAATTTCAAAACACTAAAACTCTGGCTGACAGAAACATTGTCGCTCCCAATGAATTGGCCATGGCCAAAGCAAAATTAGCGAAAGCAAAAGCTGAGCTGGCTCTTGCAGAAGTACATTTACAATTTACAGAAATCAGAGCCCCTTTTGATGGAATTATCGGTCGATTCCGGGTACGGGAAGGGAGCTTGTTAGATGAAGGTGAACTTCTTTCTGAATTCTCAGACAACAGTAAGATGTGGGTTTATTACAACGTTCCGGAAGCAGAATACTTAGAATACCAAACAGAAGCGAGGAGTGATGATGAAGTCATAGTCAACCTTCTAATGGCAAACAATAAGTACTTCACCTATCCTGGAGTAGTAGAGACAATTGAGGCAGATTTCAATAATGAAACAGGAAATATTGCATTCAGAGCAACATTCCCTAATCCCGATGGACTTTTAAGACATGGCGAAACAGGCAATATAGAAATGAGTATTCCACTCAAAGACGCATTGCTGATACCACAAAAAGCGACATTTGAAGTACTGGAAAAAAAATACGTGTACGTGGTGGATGAAGAAAATAAAATCCGCTCTAGGGAAGTGACTATTGCTGCTGAGCTTCCGCACATTTATGCCATTTCAGGTGGTTTGGAAAAGACTGATAAAATTCTTTTAGAAGGTCTTCGACTGGTTAGGGAAAATGACGAAATCCATTACGATTTCGTGCGGCCGCATACAGCATTGTCTCAATTAGACTTGTATGCAGAGTAGTCAATTCTCATAAAAACCAGAAGTAATAATGTTTACTATTTTCATAAAAAGACCAGTCTTTGCGATTGTGATTTCGATCATGATCGTATTTGTAGGATCACTTGCTATTAAGCAACTACCTATATCTCAGTTCCCTCAGATTGCTCCTACGACAGTAAGTATCTTCATAGCTTATCCAGGATCAAGTGCAGATGTGTTGGTGAAGTCAACCCTTATTACGCTGGAAAACTCCATCAACGGGGTAGAGGATATGCGCTACATGGCTTCAGATGCTACGAGTGCAGGCGAAGCGACTCTGAATATCATTTTCGAACCAGGCACTGACCCGAACCAGGCTGTCATACGGGTCAAGACTAGGGTGGATCAGGTAATGCCTCTTCTACCTGAACTCGTTCAGAGAGAAGGTGTGGTAATTACACCTATCCAACCGAGTATGCTGATGTATGTCAACCTGTATTCCACGAGCGAAAACATGGATGAAAAATTCCTGTACAATTATGCTAACGTGAATATGATTCCTGAAATCAACAGGATCAAAGGAGTGGCAAGATCACAGATATTAGGCAGCCGTTCATACGCTATGCGTGTCTGGCTAAATCCTGACCGCATGCGTGCCTACAACATCTCTGTGGAAGAAGTCATGGAAGCATTGGGAGATCAGAGTATTGTAGGACGTCCGGGTAGAATTGGGCAAAGTTCTGGAATCGCCGCACAGTCGCTGGAATATGTGCTTACTTATAAGGGACGGTTTAGCAAATCTGAAGAGTATGACAATATTATCATCAGAGCTAATGCTGAAGGTGAAAGCATTCATTTAAAGGATATCGCCAAAACTGAATTGGGAAGTGAATTCTTTGATATTTATTCCAATTTGGATGGTCACCCGTCTGCTGCGATTGTACTGAAGCAAAACTATGGCAGTAATGCAAGTGACGTAATCGAAGAAGTAAAAGCGGAGTTGGAAGTAATGAAAGCTTCTTTTCCTCCCGGAATGGATTACAAAATCAGTTATGACGTATCCCGATTCTTGGATGCATCTACCGAGCAGGTGATCCATACGCTACGGGATGCATTTATTCTGGTAGCCTTGGTTGTGTTTATCTTTTTGGGGGATTGGCGTTCTACTTTGATCCCTATCATAGCAGTACCTGTATCGCTGATAGGAGCGTTTTTTGTCCTGCAGATGTTCGGACTCTCGATCAATATCATTACACTATTTGCCTTGGTACTTGCCATCGGTATTGTGGTGGATGATGCGATTGTGGTGGTGGAAGCTGTACATACCAAGATGGAGGAGTTCCCTCATTTGACTCCATACCAGGCTGTAAAAAGGGTGCTTGGTGAAATCAGTGGGGCGATCATCGCCATCACTGCGGTAATGGTATCTGTATTCTTGCCTATCTCATTTATGAGTGGGCCGGTAGGAACATTCTATCGACAGTTTTCTATCACCATGGCCAGTTCCATTGTGATTTCCGCCATCATTGCATTAACGCTGACACCTGTGCTATGTGCCATGCTTTTGAAAAACAACCATAGTAAAGAGAAGAAGAGAAACCTGCTGACGAAAGGCCTGGACAGTTTCAATAGCGGTTTTGATAAATTAACCGGGAAATATGTAAGCTTGCTTAGATCCATGGTAAGCAGAAGGTGGCTTACATTCGGTATCTTATTGCTCTTTGGAGCAGGTATTGTTTTGGAAAACCAAATTTTGCCTGCAGGATTTATTCCTAGTGAGGATCAGGGAACCATCTATGCCATTATCCAGACACCTCCCGGCGCTACGCTGGAAAGAACCAATCAAGTCTCACAAAAGCTGCAGAAAATATGTGAAGAGATAGACGGTGTAGAATCTGTTTCTTCTTTGGCAGGCTACGAAATCATGACTGAAGGCAGGGGATCCAATGCCGGCACTTGTTTGATCAACCTAAAACCATGGAGCGAACGAAAGCACAGCGTAAAAGAAATCATGGAAGAACTGGAGGGAGAATCCAAAGGTCTTGGTGCAGTGATAGAATTCTTCGAACCGCCGGCAATTCCCGGATTTGGTTCGTCAGGAGGATTCTCTATGCGGCTTTTAGACCAGACTACGACGACTGATTATCAAGAGTTTGATAAGATCAACAAGCAATTCATGGATGACTTGGGCAAGCGAAAAGAGATCACCGGCTTGTTTACCTTCTTTGCAGCAAACTATCCCCAATACGAACTGGAAATAGACAACGACAAGGCAATGCAAAAAGGTGTATCCATAGGAAAAGCGATGGAAAACCTGAACATCCTTATCGGAAGTACATACGAGCAGGGATTTATCCGATTTGGCAGATTCTTCAAAGTGTATGTTCAGTCAGATCCTGCATTTAGGAGACTTCCTTCCGATGTCTTGAATCTGTTTGTGAAAAATGAAGCAGGTGAAATGGTTCCTTACTCAGCATTCATGACCATGAAGAAAACCCAGGGACCAAATGAAGTTACCCGCTTCAACATGTACAATTCCTCATCCATCCGTGGACTTCCGGCACCGGGATATACGACTGCAGATGCGATTCAAGCGATCAGAGAAGTATCTGCCCAGACGCTTCCAAAAGGTTACGACATTGCCTGGGAAGGACTTTCATATGATGAATCCAACAGAGGTAATGAAGCTCTTTATGTATTCCTGATCGTATTGGTATTCGTGTATTTCGTATTGGCAGCACAGTATGAAAGCTTTATCATTCCGCTTGCTGTGGTTTTCTCGCTTCCTGCGGGAGTATTTGGCTCCTTCTTCTTGCTGAAACTGATGGGGCTGGACAATGATATTTATGCACAGATTGGACTCATTATGCTAGTCGGATTATTGGGTAAAAACGCCGTGCTGATCGTGGAATTTGCTGTTCAAAAACGACAGGAAGGATTGAGCATTTTTGAAGCAGCCATCGAGGGAGCTAAGGTACGTTTCCGCCCAATTCTAATGACATCATTTGCCTTTATCGCTGGGTTGATTCCATTGATTTTGGCATCTGGTGCAGGGGCAATCGGTAACCATACCATCGGTGCTTCTGCACTTGGAGGCATGTTATTCGGTACCGTTTTCGGGGTAATTATTGTCCCTGGCTTATACTTCATATTTGGAAGTTTAGCGGATGGTCGCCATCTGATCAAGAACCAAGATGAAAGTCCATTATCCGAACCAAAACACCACTCACATGCTTAAGAAAACAATAAATATATGTCTAGTGTCAGTGACAATGGCTTTAGCTGTGACTGCTTGCAAAACTCCTGAGTTACTACAGAAGAGCATAAATAACGATGTACCTGAGAGCTATACTGATAGCCCTCAGGACACAAGAAATACTGCGTCAGAAGTGAAATGGCAAGACTATTTTGCTGATCCGTACCTAAAGGCGCTGATCGACACTGCGCTGAGCAACAATCAGGAACTGAATATCATCTTGCAGGAAATTCAGATCGCCCAAAACGAAGTTAGGGTCAGAAAGGGAGAGATTCTTCCATCGGTAAACATAGGCGCAGCGGCCGGAGTAGACAAAGTAGGCAGGTATACCAGCCAAGGTGCAAATGATGCCAATACGGATATCAAGCCCGGCAAAGAAATGCCTGAACCACTTCAAGACTACATGCTTGGTGCATATGCTACTTGGGAAGTAGATATTTGGCACAAGCTAAGAAGTGCCAAAAAGGCTGCAATGACCAGATACTTGGCCAGTGTGGAAGGTAAAAACTTTATGGTTACAAATCTGGTCTCGGAGATCGCCAACTCTTATTATGAATTGCTGGCACTGGACAATGAGCTGGCTATTGTAAAGCAAAATATTGAGATTCAAAACAATGCCCTAGAGATTGTGAAATATCAGAAAGATGCAGCCCGGGTGACAGAGTTGGCGGTGCGAAGGTTTCAAGCGCAGGTGTTGAATACCCAAAGCCTTCAATATGGTATTCAACAGGATATTATAGAGGTCGAGAATCGAATCAACTTTCTGGTAGGTAGATTTCCTCAGCGGGTGGAGAGAAATTCAGACGCATTCGGAGACCTGATTCCTGAGACAATTCAGGCTGGTATTCCTTCCCAACTGTTGGCAAACCGCCCTGATATCAGGCAGGCTGAACTCGAATTGGCCGCTTCTAAAATTGACGTCTCGGTGGCAAAAGCTGACTTCTATCCTTCGCTGGCTATCACGGCTGGGCTTGGATTTAACGCGTTTAATCCTAGCTACATTTTCACAGCTCCAGAATCTCTGATCTATTCTGTCGCAGGTGAACTGGCAGCTCCACTGATCAATAGAAATGCTATAAAAGCAAAATATCTGACTGCAAATGCCAAGCAGATTCAGGCTATCTACGACTATGAGCAAACCATTTTGAACGCTTACATAGAAGTAGCCAATCAACTCTCCAATATTCAGAATCTGAAGCATACCTATGATCTAAAGTCGCAGGAAGTTCAGGCGCTTACTTCGTCAGTAGACATTTCCAACGAACTATTCAAGTCTGCAAGAGCAGATTACATGGAAGTGTTGCTGACTCAAAGGGATGCCTTGGAATCCAAATTCGAATTGATCGAGACCAAGATGAAGCAAATGAATGCCAAAGTAAATATATACCAAGCCCTAGGTGGCGGATGGAAATAAATTGGTTGATTAAGGTTGAATGTCAATCCATTCAATGGTAGGGATAGGAATGTGGAAAGTCCCCCCGAATATTTGGAGGGACTTTTTTTAGTATTAATTACGGGAATAGTATGCAGTTCCTTCTATCATTGTTTCAATATTTGACCCATTAGAATTCTCATTAAGCCCTTTAGTAAAATGAAGTACCAGTGAAGTGCTATTTAATTCTACTATCGTTAGTTCGTCTGTTTGCTGATCTGAATTAGAAACAAAGAGTTTATCTCCACTAACTTCCCAAGTACCCTCTTGGAGGAAGTTGTCTACCTCTATTACTTGCTCATAAGATGTACCATTAACTTCTGTTTTTAAAGAAACTAAATAATAACCTTCCCCAGAATAAGTATTAGGTAACTCACTAAATGACACTTTAGCATCAGATTCAATAGCTGTTCCTTCGCTTTTTGATTCATAGATATCTCCATTAAATGAGGTTTTTGTAGTAACTGCATAATCGTAGGAATCAAATTTCCAGTCACCTACTAATAATTTTGAATCCAAAGGCGATTCATTCTCACTGGAGCTACATGACAAAGCAATGCTTACAGTAGCTAATAAAATAAGGGTTTTGAAAAGTTTCATTTGATAATTTAAAGATATGAATTAGATAATAAGTTGTGAATATAAATACTTTGTTCAACTATTATGTGATTAATAATACAATTAACATACAGCCAATACATATTTCATTACTATAAAAACACTATGTACTGACTATCAATTACTTAATCCCATATATTAGAGGGTATGTATATCCGATTTTCTACCTAAAGAGATTAAAGCACCAAAAGATTTTGGTAAACTTTATCATTTAGGCCATTTCAGCCAGCCCGCTGTGGTGGATCTTCTAGCCAGTAAAACAAAGAAAATTTGGCAACTGGTATCATCCGATAGCTCGGATGAGGGTAATCATACTAAAAATTACAGGTTTCTATTTCAATCCGCCAAAATCCTGACAAGCTCTTCATTTACATAGTACACTTTTTTCCCATCCTTTTTAGGGAAAAGAATTTTTGCCTCAGCCAGCTCGGCGAAGTACTTCGTCAACGTTGTTCTTGAGCTCACTCCCATCAATTCCCCCAGCGATTTGGATTTCAGATACGGCTGGGAAAAAATAAGTTCATTCACCTCTTTCGAATACCACTTGATTTTTGATTTTCCATGCTCTAAAGTAGCTTCCATCTGGACAATGATTTGACGGATTAAATCCTCAGTTAGAATTGAAGTTTTCTCCACTGCTTCCAGCATAAATAAGATCCAAGTCTTCCAGTCACCTCGCTGTGTAACTCCACCCAGATGGTAATAATAGTCTTCTTTATGGACGATGATATATTTTGACAAATACAGCACGGGAAGATCAAGTAGTTTTTTATTGACCAAATAGAGCTGATTCAATATTCTGCCCGTTCGCCCATTTCCATCTGCAAATGGATGAATCGCTTCAAATTGATAGTGTGAAATGCACATTTTCAGCAGCGGATCAGTTGGAAAGTCAATGTCATTCCCGAGATATTCCGTCCAGTTATCCATCAAGTTCTGAAGCAACTTCTCTCCCCTCGGTGGAGTATAAACCGTCTCCCCTGATCGAAACTCACTATTCCCCCGCTTGATAATCGTCTGTGTGGCAGGAGATCTAAAACCTGCATTCGTGTTTTTCACTTCTCTGAACACCCCCAAGATCACATCTTGATTAATGCTGGACTTGTCTTTCATCGTTGCATATCCTTCCCAGAGTGCTTCTCTATACCGCAGCACTTCCTTTGTCGCCGAATCAGCTCTTTCCTCTTGGATCAAGTCTGAAACTGCCTTGTACAACTCATCTTCCGTGGTGAAAATATTCTCAATAGCAGTGGAACTCTTGGCCTCCTGAAGGGCGATGGTATTCACCAGCATCGTTGGATTTGGCAAGCGAAGTACGCTGGCATTCACAGAAGCCAACGCTCTCGATGCAGTAACCAGTTTTTTCAGAATCGTAATTTCTTCTTCCACTTCCTTGGATATTGGAAGTAAAGGCAAGTCATTAAAGAGAATATTTCGATCGTAAGGCATGGAACACGTTCTTTATCGCGTCCAAATTTACCGATTATATGAACATGAAAAAATAAACATGTTCATATTTTTCATAAAAATGGACACATATCGATTATATGTCCATTTGCTGAACACATATTGGCTATATGTCCAGATTTCAATAAATTCTGGACACGTATGCAAAACCTGTCCAGAAAAATCCATCTATTACCAATCATGTTCATTTTATATCAAAAGATGAACATGATCTCCAAGGCTCAGCCAGTAAAATAAGCATCCAGTTCAGCCAACATTGCGGATTTGTCTTTCAGGTCATTGATAATTTTTCCCTTCTCAAGCAAGACAATTCGATCACAGATCTCCGCCACATGATTTAAGTCATGGCTGGATATCAAAAAAGTAACCTGGGAAGCCTCCTTTTCCTGAAGGATCAATTTCTTCAATCGGATCTGAGAACTGGGATCCAAGTTCTCGAATGGCTCATCCAGAAAAACTACCTCAGGATTTCCCATCAAAGCAGCTGCTATTCCCACTTTCTTCAGATTACCCTTTGATAGATCACGGATATATTTCTTTTTCCCCACGATCTCATCATTGAACAGCTCTGTAAACTTGCTCAGATGAAGTTGCAAATCAGCCTCCGATAGGCCATAGATCTTGCGAAGTGTATGAAAATATTCATCGGCAGTCAAATAAGACAAGAGCATATGCTCGTCCAAATAAGCTCCTGTGGTGGCCTTCCAGTCTTCAGATTTACTTACATCCTTGGAATCAATCTCCACCTTTCCTTGCGAGGCTCTCACAAGATCAAGCATAATCCTAAACAAGGTCGTTTTTCCAGCGCCATTATTCCCCACCAATCCAAAGCACTCCGACTTGGGAATGGTTAGATTGGCCACATCGAGGACAACGACTTCTTTATATTGTTTTTTTAGATCAGTAACTTGAATCATAACTCTTGGCGGAATGAAGATGAAATTTCGTATCGGTTTTTTAAAACCCTATTGATATTAATCATGGAAAGCTGATTAAAGAATAAAATCCCTATAACTCCTATGATACCTAATGCTGCCAATCCAGCATAGAAATTGAAAATCATAGCAAAAGGCAAATAAACTACGTATGGAGCAACCATCATTGGGATAATCATAAGGAACTGAGCAGCCCCCACTCCCTCGTAGTTAAACATTGCACCTTTATTTAAATCCATAGGTTTTGGCTTCCAAAGAGCCAAATAAATAATCAGATGGATCATTATTCCAGCATTAAACAGAAAAGTAGCCAAGTGAATCAGTAAGAATGACCAACCAAAATAGACATAGGGAATTGATAACAAAAAGCATAATAAGGAGATGGATAACAGCAAAAGGTATTTGCCCCTTACTAAATTTTTTACCCCATCTTTTCGACTAAGGAAAAAGTCAAAATATCCAGAATTCCAGCTTAAGAAAAGCTGCCCATACTGAATCATGAAAATTCCTGTAATAAAGATTCCTACGAAAATAAAAATATTTTGCATTGGCCCAGATTGATAGTCTGGATTATCATAGAAAATGGTCCCATACAGTAAGAAAAAGGCACTCAGCATTAGAAAAGTTCTACTCTTTTTGTGACGAATGATCAGCTTCCATTCTAAGTTTGCAAGCTCGCCAGCCATTCCAAATCTCGAAAAGAACCCTACCGATTGATTGACAAAACGTGCTTCTTCTTCTTTCCCCAAATCTTCCAAGTAAGCATTGTTCAGATAATAGGAGAATGCCAGATAATACCCTACCAGACAAACGACCAGCATTACAGCCAAAGGAAGATAACTACTCATGGCAAGTGTGAAAAATGGAGCCACCAGTTCCCCCAGATTAAACCAGCCCATGTAGGTAGAACCACCGCCCAAAAGAAGGACAATAAATACAATCACCACACCTATCAGACTGTCCTCAAAACGCTGTTTGAACCAAAGCATTAACCAATGCAAGGACCAACTGATAAACACCACCGTTCCTAGCCAAGATACTGCGCCTGAAACTCCGTACTCAACAGAAATCCCAGTAAATGCAAAAGGTGTAAAAAGCACCAAAGTAATAATACTTAATGGAGAGAAAAATGATCTTCCCAGTAGCATATGCATGATTTTTTTCTTCGAAATCGGCAGATGCAAGAGACTTTCCAGCTCAATAACAGGAAGCTGTTGAAGAAAATATCTATACATGAATTCCACCAAAAAGAAGAAAATCAAACCTGAATTGAGCACCTGAATAGGATCTTGTCCCTCTGCAAGTGCTTCCAGAATTCTGCTTAGAAAAATCCCTGCCATCAAAAGATATCCTAAAAGCATAATTGCTAAAAATCCCAGAAAAATAGCTACCATCACACTTTTAGCAAATGCCGTGGATCGGAAACTCTTTAGGAATTCCAAGCGGATCAGTTCAAATAACATACAATCTCAAAATAATTAGATGTTTAAATTTCAACTCAAAATATAGGAAAAAGATAGTTCAATCTTGATCCAAGGGTTGATTAAAACATGTAGAACACTAAAATATACGCCATTCTTTTCTCCCGATCCAATTACTAACAACGGTAGAAACATCGCTATTGAAATCCCTGATTGTCCACTCTATGCTTCTATCGTTGTGGATTGATTAATTGGAGGACTTTAAAACTTAGAGGTCAAAAAGAAAGGAATTAACATTTACATATGTGACAAAAAATCCAAGAAATCTTCTAAATCCAAGAATTTTTTGTCAGCGTATTTTATTGAAAATGGAATACTGCTCACTTCAATTAATTCGGGGAAATCCTTAATTCGCGCTTTTTCAAGTGCTTTTCGAACCAGCGAGGTTAAAGCAGAATCACCAATAATTTCCCATCTTCCAGAGCCCTGCTTACGCTCTATCCTACCCTTTTCCACGCTGAATTGGAATTTCTTTCCTGGCAATAACTGATTGATTTCTCCAGAAATCACCAAATCTTCGGGTAACCCTGAGACAAGTGGCGTACTACAATTCATCAACCAAAACCTATCTGCTGTTTCTAAGGCAATCTCCAAATCATGTGTTACCACAAGAATTGACTTTCCTTGGCTTTTTGAAATATCCTGGAGTAGGTGCATGATTTCATACCTATTCACCAGATCCAAATGAGCTGTCGGTTCATCCAACACCATCACCTTTCCATCTTGAGCAAGTGCTCTCGCGATCAACGCTTTTTGCCGCTGTCCATCACTTATTTCGGAAAGTCTCTCCTCACGCAAATATTCTATTTTCGTAGCCGAAAGTGCATTTTGAATAACTTCACGATCACTATCTGCTAGCTTCCCAGTCCAGTTTGTATGCGGAATCCTACCCATCGCAACCAATTGTCCGACTGTCATATTTGCAGGTAAAAATGGTTCTGTCAACACTACAGAAAGTTCTTTGGCCAGCGCCTCATTAGAATAGCTGGAAATAGATTTTTCATTTAGCAAAACTTCTCCTACGAATGGTTTCAATTGTCCCAAAATCGCCTTGACTAAAGTTGATTTCCCTACCCCATTTGGGCCCAGCAAACAGGTCAGTTCACCAGTCAAAAGCTTAAAATTCAATCCACTCAGAACTTCCTTCCGAACTTTGCCTTTGCTGTAGCCAAGACTGAGATTTTTACCTATAATTGATGTACCCTTCATAACCTAAAATTCCTTACTGAAGTTTTTGCGCAGCACCAAGCTGATCACAATCGGAGCTCCCACCAATGATGTCACCGCATTGATCGGTAGTGTCTGAGCTGATCCTGGAAGTTGGCCAACAGCATCGCAAAGGAGTAGTAAACTCGCACCCAACAGCGCTGAAGCGGGGAAAAGAATCCGGTGATCTGAAGTTTTCCAAACCATCCTGGCCAAGTGCGGAACAGCAATCCCAATAAATGCAATTGGTCCACAAAAGGCCGTAACACTCCCAGCCAATAAGCCTGTACTGATAATCATTAACCAACGCAAACGATCAGGATTTATCCCCATGCTTTTCGCGTAGCTCTCACCTAAAAGCATCCCATTGTAGGATTTTATAGAAGCGACAACTGGAATGATTCCAATAAAAATAACGAGACCTAAAATCCAAACCTGATCCCAAACCAAGCCTCCCAAACTCCCCATAGACCACATGGTAAATAGCTTCAACGCTTCCGCGCCGGAGAAATATGACAAAACGGAAATAATCGCCGAAACAGCTGATCCAAACATCAATCCTATGATCAAAAGCGTCATACTGTCTTTGACTTTCCACGCTGCCAAACTCACCGTGAGTAGCACTAAACTTGCTCCTAAGGTCCCAGCAATCGCAATTGCCCAAGGGTTAATTGCTCCTCCAAAAGTGGTCAAACCAAACGCTGACCCAGCCAACATTAAAATCGCAACTCCCAACCCAGCACCGGAACTAATTCCTAGCACAAACGGTCCTGCAAGTGGATTTCTGAAAAAAGTTTGCATCTGAAGTCCACTGATGCTTAGTCCAATTCCCGCCAAGATTGCGACCAGAGCTTTCGGAAATCTGTAGTTTAGAATAATCTGTTCCCTCGAAGCCTTTGTCCACTCACCAGTAAAAATCCCGGACAGGATTTCACTTGGAGAAATAGATACGGAACCCAAACTCACATTGAGCAAAAAACTCAAAACCAGCACAATCAGCGCTGCAAAAAGAAGAAGAATTGAGCTATTTTGTTTCATGTGTTTATAACTTTCTTTCATTTGTCACATAGCCTGTCCCGAACTCGATTCGGGAGAATCTCGCAAGAACATTAATCATCTCTCTGTGTTGTCTTCAATATGCTCGATTTCATTGAGTTGCTGATAAAAATACAACTCATAGTCTGGAAGCAAAGCCGGATGAAGAATTTTGATTAGATCTTTCAAAATCAAATCAGGTCGCATATAGCCCAGCTCAAAATACTCCAGTCCACCAGCTCTCCCCCGTTTTTGAGTGTACGAAAACACATTTCCAGACTGATAAGCTTTAAATGCTTTGTATCGTGGTTCTGAATTTCCCATGGTCTGTAAGTCTGGAAAATCAGCAGAACCAATCCAAAAATCAGCCTCCAGTGAATTTTCCAGCACAAACTCATAATTAAATTGGGCACTGCCTGTTCCTTTCTGGTTAGAGAAAATATAGTTTCCGCCAGCATTTTCAAGGATCTTTGCTCCCCAGCTTTCGCTTCCGGGAGCATACCAAATATCCTGATAAAGCACACCACTCAGCACCGTAGGACGAAGGGAATCGATAATAGAATCACCCAATTTCTCAGCCTCCAAATAATCATTTTCAACCCTATTAAACACAGCGTTAGCTTCCTCAAAATTTCCCAGAAGTACTCCTGTAAACTTGATCCACTCAGCTCTGCCGAGCGGATGCTGCTCCACATATTCCCCATTAATTACCGCAGGAATCTTGGCTTGGTCCAGCAAATCGAGATATTTCAGATCATCTCCCAGGGTAGAAATCATAATCCAATCAGGGGACATATCAATGACCATTTCTGTATTTGCCGAAGGCCCCGCACCCAAATCCTCTACTTTTCCATCATCAATTTGCGCCCATGTTTTCCCAGAAGAAATTAAATTCAGATTGGGGAAACCAATCAATTTGTCTGTCTCATTTAGCATGTCCAAATGAGGAATATGAGTGGTCGAAGTCAGGATAATTTTTTCCACAGGAAGTTGGATAATTGCATCAAAATCTCCCACAGGTTTTTCAGCATTTTCTTCCAATACCAAATAGGTAAAAATCCTATCCGCTCCTGACCAAGCCTGAGTAACTTCCATCACCCAAAAATTATTTCCTCGTGAAATTGTAAATCCAGAAGCATAACTTAATTCTATTTTTTCAAGTTCTTTTACCCCCTCTCCTTTCTGATCATTACACGCTGTAAAAGAATAGGTTACCATCAAAAAAACTGAAGTAATAAAGAGCCTAAATCGTTGGTTTTTCACAGAAATTCTTTGAGATATTGAATTCCAAAATAAGCTCTGGTTTTGGCCACTTCCAAAATTTGTCTGCAAACAGATTTTTTTTCTAAGTTTTCCCGATCTACTTTTGCAGCCGAAATAGGTTCCCAATCTCGCATCAGAGCTCTTGGGATTAAAAGGGAATTTGGTGAAATACCAAAGCTGTCCCCGCAACTGTAAGCCGAGCGGATTTTTCCGCAAATGATTTGTCAACAATGCCATTGTTCCGAAAAGAATTCGGGATGAGAAGGCGGCAAATTAAGGCGAGCCAGGAGACCTGCCGATTTCTGTTGATTCTGTGCTTTCGGAGGAAAAGCAATGAAGAAAGTACCTGAGCCGATTGATCGGCTTCGATCCCTTCTTCCCATTTCTCTTTAAGCCCGAATCGGATTTATAACTAATTCGATCAGGGATGTTTTTGCTTGTATGGGCATTTTCTTTAGTGGCTAATAGCCCAATTCAGGACACAGTCAAATTGGCTGAAGTAGAAGTCTATGCCCCTGAATTGGATCGATTTGCCCAAGGGCAAAAAGTAATCAACTGGACAAAAAAGGACTTGGAGGCTTACCAAGGCCGTTCTCTGGGCGACATCCTTCAGGAGCAATCACCGGTTTTTGTGCGGCAATACGGGGCTGGAATGATCGCATCTCCCTCCTTTCGTGGCACTTCCGCAGGCCATACGGCCGTATTCTGGAATGGTCTTCCGATCAACAGCCCTTCACTTGGACAAAGCGATTTGTCCATTTTGCCTATTTCCTCCGTCGATCAGGTTAGTGTACAGTTCGGAAATGCCGGAGCACTTTTTGGAAATGAAGCCATAGGCGGAAGTGTTCATCTAGGCACTAATTCTGAATTTGGAAAAGGGTTTCAGGCAGGGATTTCACAGCAGATTGGCAGCTTTGGTCTATTCAACACCAGTGGATTTGCAGGATTTTCATCGAAAAATTTCATCAGCAAAACCAAAATCTACCGGGAATTCTCCAAGAATAACTTCCCCTATACAGACCTGGGGCAATTCGGCACTCCTGAAGTGAAAGAAGGCCATGCCCAAGTAGAGCAAATCGGAATTGTTCAGGATTTGGCATGGAATCTCAGCGTAGCCAACCAGCTTAAAACCGCTTTCTGGTGGAATAAAACCAATCGGGAAGTCCAGCCAGTGATGGGCTCACACACTACAGATACGCAACTAGATGAGGCTTTTCGGGCAGTGATTGATTTTTTCCATTTTGAAAAAAAGTCGATGTGGAATCTGAAAACAGGACTTGTCCGAAACGAGCAACTCTTCAATGCCAGCCAAAACAACAGCACGCAATATTTTCTGGGGGGAGACTGGGATCAGGAGATTTCAAAAAAATGGATCTCAAAACTAGGTGCGAGATATACACTGACAAAAGGAGATCTGAGCACCTATCAGGCGGATGATAAACGTATCGAATTGTATCAAAGCACGAAATTCTCAGCTACGGAACAACTCTCTTTTGCTTTAAACCTCCGTCAATTAGTTTACTCAGGCACTTTCGCGCCGTTCACGCCGAATCTCGGGATGGACTGGGATATCTGGTCTACAGAAACTAAAAACATACAGCTGAAAACTTCCCTAGGAAAAGGATTTAAAGTCCCAACCCTAAATGATCGCTTTTGGAATCCTGGAGGAAACCCCGACTTGCTTCCGGAGGAAAGTCTTAGCGGAGAAGTCGGCTTAACTTGGAGCGGTAAAGGAAAAATCAATTGGGCTCAAGGGTTAACTTATTACCAAATGTCAGTGGACAACTGGATCATTTGGCTCCCTAAAGGAAGCTTCTGGACTCCTGAAAATATCAAGAAAGTCAGGAATCAGGGTATAGAATATCAAGGGAATTTAGCAGGCAACTTTCTCTCATGGGATTGGGAATTGACTACTTCTTACACCTACTCCAAAGCCGTGACCACGAAAGGCACAGACGAAAAAGATCAGTCTGTAGGAAAGCAACTGCCCTACACACCGCAGCATCAAGCCAATGGAAAAGTGCTAGTTAGAAAATCAGGTTTCAATACCTCCATAGGAACCTATTTCGTGGGAGAAAGATCCGTCACTGCTGATAATCCCCGCATGATGCCTTCATTTCAACTCTTCAATTTTGGACTAGGCTATGATAGACTTGAGCTTGCAAAAGTTCACTTTCCTGTAAGTTTTCAAATCAACAATATCCTCGACACCGACTATCAAGTGCTCTATCTTAGAGCTATGCCTGGAAGATCTTATCAATTCAATTTATCCATACTATTATGAAATCGAGGATAACGATAACGTCACACGAAGGGATGATTATCAACTATGCGAGAATTTCCCGAATCGATCCCGATAACTATCGGGACGGGACAGGCTATCTCACCTTAAAAAATCAATTATAAACAGATGAAATTAAAACAACTACTCTGGGCATCCGCCTTACTCTCTATCTCTTTTGCCTGCTCTGACAGTGGAGAAGAAAAACCTTTGGGCAAGTACAACAATGGCATTCTGATCATGAACGAAGGCAGCTTCGGAACCAATGACGGTGAAGTATATCACCTGAACCCAAACACTGAAGAACTCCTTCCTAATATTTTCGAAGCTGAGAATCTTCGCCCATTCGCAGGCTTGCTAGAGGATATGGTACTTGAAGGTAACAGGTTGTATTTGGTCGCCAACTCAGGCAAAGTAGAAATCGTTGATCCGGCTAATTTCAAAAGCATGGGAGCCGTGGCTGCTGAATTGGACCAACCAAGGTCTCTTGCCGTGAATGGAAGTAAACTTTTTATCAGTGATTATGGTCCTTATGATGAAAATTATGGTACGCCGGATTCCTATGTAGCGATGGTGAATGGCCTTGATGGCGGAGTAGTTTCTAATAAAATTGAGGTTTCCAACAAGCCTGAAGATCTTTTCTCTTACGGAAACTTTATTATCGTTGCCGGCTCTGAGGAAAACAAAATCGAAATCATTGATGTGACTCAAGAAGCTGTAATATCTACACTCGACTTAGATGCTTCTCCCCGTCAGTTTTATGAGGAAGACGGACTGCTATGGATATATGCGGTGGCAGCAGATGAGGTAAAATTCTATACTTTAAACCTAAGCAACCTGACTTTAGGAACTACTTACACAGTTCCGGTTTCAGATGCTACCAGCAGGATTGCCTTCGACGGAGATGATGAGATGTACGTTTTGACTAGCTCAGGATATCCAGATTACAATGACGCTGTAGTTAGTATTGACATCGAAGGAAGTAACGTGACTGCCACCGAACTGATGACTGGCTCAGGTTTCTACGGAATTGGCTTTGACGATGAACGGGATCATATTTATGTTTCCAATTCCAACGCATTCCAAGGCAACGGTACGGTAACTGTCCTTTCAGAAACAGGCTCGGTAGTCAGGACTTTCGAAGTAGGTAGAGGCCCTTCTGGGTTCTTGATTTATTGATATGTTAAAATTGGAAGATCGGAAGATTAGTCCCCATTAAATTAAGCTACTAGTTTCCCGAATTTACACATTTAAAAGCCGCTGCAAATTGATTTTCCAGCGGCTTTTTCTTATTAATTCAAGACACTATTCTATAAAAAGCTAGTCTTTTGTGGAATTGAATCCATAAAAAGATAGTCTTTTGTGGAATTAAATCCATAAAAGTCGTATTTTTAATTATGAAATTTAATCGATTGCACTTCCAGAACCTTTCTAAAAATCTAGACCGGAAAAAGGTAATCCTCTTAATTGGCCCTAGGCAAGTAGGTAAAACCACTCTTGTAAATGATTTACTGGCAGGAAAAGATCACCTCTTTTTGGATGGAGACGACCCTACCATTAGGCGCCTTCTATATACGCCAAATACGATGCAGATCAAATCAATTCTCGGCAACTATAAATATGTATTCGTAGATGAGGCACAGCGAATCGAAAACATAGGGCTCACTGCAAAAATAATTCACGATCAAATCCCGGATGTAAGACTTATCCTGAGCGGCTCATCTTCTTTTGAATTATCCGGCCTAACTCAGGAACCTCTTACAGGAAGAAAGACTACATTTCATCTCTATCCGATCAGCTGGAAAGAATTCGAGCAGAACGTAGGATATATAGCTGCGGAGCAGGATTTACCCAATCGGCTAGTGTATGGGTTCTATCCGGAAATTATCACAAATGTTAGTGACCAAGAAACGTTACTATACGAACTCACAGAAAGCTATCTCTATAAAGATGTGTTGGCATTGGGTATCATAAAAAAACAAGATGTAATCTTTCGGCTCCTGCAACTTTTAGCTTTTCAGATGGGAAGTGAAGTTTCCTACAATGAACTATCCAGATCCCTTCAAGTTGATGTCAAAACTGTCATTAGCTATATTGATTTGCTCGAGCAGGCCTATGTCATCTATCGAATGGGAACCTTCAGTAGAAATCTACGCAAAGAGATCAAGATGAATAAGAAAATATATTTTTATGACAATGGTGTACGTAATGCGCTGATCAAAAATCTGCAACCCCTTTCATTAAGAAACGATATCGGAGCTTTGTGGGAAAATTTCCTCATGGCCGAAAGGTTAAAATATTTAGAATATGAAGGAGTAAAAGTCAACCGCTATTTCTGGCGAACCAAAAACCAACAAGAACTTGATTACCTCGAAGAAAAAGACGGTAAATTAAATGCGTATGAATTCAAATGGAATCCTGATTCAAAATTCTCAATACCTTCATCATTCAGAGATACCTATGAGGCAGAATACAGTTTAATTCATAGAGACAATTTCAGGAGTTTCATAGGGTAATTCACTCTCTTACAATGCCTTTAACATCTTTCATCGGAAACTCCAGTTCGGTGTACCCTAATACATAAGGCCCAATTTCATAAGGAATATAGGTGAGCACAAACTTGTCATTACTGTAACCAACGGCATTTGGAAGAAAAAAACCTGTTTCCGGCAGAAAGAATCTACCATCATCTTTAAGTGCCACACCTTCTTCCACTTCATGATGTTTTCGAAAAGCTAGTTCTGCCATTTCTAGCATTTTATCCCTATCCAAAATCACACGATCCAAACTCAAATACTCTCCCGTTTCACGATCAAAATTCATATAGTAGTGGCTGGAATTGGGATGAGCTCCTCCGGAAAAATTGTATTCAGTAAAAAAAATACTGATCGTTACTTCTGATTCGTAGCTCACATCAGCTTCAACCTCCACCACCCAAGCACCGGGAGCTTCCGGGAAATCCTCCTTAAACACTTTGTAGGAGTTCAAAAAAATATCGGCTCGTTGAGCCAGATCACTACCGACCGAATCTGATTGGAAATAAGCCATAAGCTGATTCTGAATGTGATCGTTGATATTATCTGCAGTAGCGTTCCCGTGTGCAAAAGGATAGGAAATGGACATTTTACTACACTCTTCATCTACACAAAGCTCTTTTTCAAAATTCTTCGTCGAAAACTCTAGTGGATTTTCACTTGTAGCTTTTGGTTCCGCACAGGCAATTGTCAGTGCAAAAATCCAGATTAAATGCTTTCTCATTGAGATATATTATTCTTTCCAAAGAATGAGTCTGTCAATTCTATGGCCAAAGTCAAGGGACTAATCTCTCCCAATTTTACTTTCTCCTTTGCCTGACCTAGGCGTTCCGCTATCTTTTTATTTTGATAAAAGGCTTTTCCAAGGAGGTGTTGTATGCTTTCATCTAGCCAGTTGAGTCGTTGACCAGCTCTATTTTTCTCCCAAAATCCATTCAAGATTAATCTTTCTTGAAAATCTTTTATCATTTCCAGAACTTGGCTCAGTCCTTCATTAGTATGGGAGGATCCTGTAAGAACTTTTGGGGTCCAGCCATTTTCCCCCAAAGGAAATAGATGCAATGCATTGGAATAAATTGATTTAGCTTTGTTGGCTTCTGATGCATTTGCTCCATCAGCTTTGTGAATTAAAACGCCATCAGCCATTTCCATTATCCCTTTTTTGATCCCCTGCAGTTCGTCACCTGCACCTGCAAGCATTAACAAAAGAAAAAAATCTACCATTCCCTTCACTGCTGTTTCTGATTGCCCAACTCCCACCGTCTCAACCAAAATCACCTCAAATCCCGCAGCTTCGCACAGCAACATCGCTTCTCTGGTCTTGGCACTTACTCCTCCTAAAGTCTCCCCTGTGGGACTGGGGCGGATGAAAGCACGTTTATCTCCGGCCAACTTTTCCATGCGGGTTTTATCTCCCAGAATACTTCCCCTGCTTTTTTGGCTGGAAGGGTCCACCGCCAAAACAGCTATAGATTTTCCTTCTTCCGTCAGCATTTTTCCAAAAGCCTCTATAAAACTGCTTTTCCCAACCCCAGGAACTCCTGTGATCCCTATTCTGATAGACTTGCCTGTATATGGCAAGATCTCCTGAACCAAATCCGACGCTAAAGCCAAATCACTTCCCAGTGTACTTTCTGCAAGTGTGATTGCCTGGCTGAGCTTAGTTCTATCACCTGCTAGAACTCCTTCTTTGTATTCCTTAAGAGTGAAACGCTTCTTCATTTAGAATATCCATCAGTAAAACTTACATCTCCCATTGGACTTTTTTGGTAAGTAGCTATTACATAAGGGTGCATGTCTTGCGTGAAATAAGGATCGGTCGGAGACAAATTTATTTTCTGGTCAATTTCATCAGAAAAAAAGAACACTATGGTTCTTCCATATTTAGTATGTGGCATGGCATTGCCGTAATCCTTCATCCATTCCTTAGAACTATCCAGAGCCCTTATCGCATACACTCGCACAACTGGCCCAGTATTATTTTCATTTCTGAAACTTGATAATTCCTTGTATTTCCCTTCAAATCGCTCCATACCAGGTTGAGACAGAGAATCCATGGAGATATAAACTACAAGGCCTGCCACAATGAGGACTATAATCCAGAAAATGATTTTAGAGCTTTTCAAAAACTAGTGCGGTTATAAAGATTAGGGCTTAATTTAGGCGAAAATTCCGAGAATGACTTTCGAGTACCTCAAAGCACTTCACATCATTTTTGTAGTTACCTGGTTTGCAGGGCTATTCTATATCGTCCGCCTATTCATCTATCAAACCGAGGCAATGGAGCGTCCGGAGATTGAGCGTAATATCCTCAAACCCCAACTTGATCTCATGGCTTCGCGTCTGTGGTACATCATCACCTGGCCCTCCGCAGTGCTTACCCTCATCTTTGGTTCTTTGGTATTGAGTCAGCGTATGGGATATCTGGAAATGGGCTTTATGCATGCCAAACTAGGGTTCGTAATCCTGCTCTATGGTTATCATCTCTGGTGTCATAAACTTTTCAAAGAACTTCAAGCTGGCCGAACCCGATGGACTTCTACTCAGTTGAGGATTTGGAATGAAGCCTCTACGTTGCTACTCTTTGCGATCGTATTCTTGATTGTATTAAAAAGCACCTTGAGTATGGTTTGGGGTTTGGCAGGGCTGATCACACTTGGCATAACCCTGATGCTTGCCATCAGATTATATAAAAAATTCAGAAATAAATCTTAATTACCATGAAATCAACATTTTCAATACTTCCCCTTCTTGTGATTTCATTAGTATTTTCTCAGTGCACACCTCAGGGAGACAAGAGCGAGCCACTTCCAAAACTTGGAAATTGGCATATAGATGAACAGACAGTTGATGGAAAGATCGTTCAGGATACAGTTTACCATACAATCGCGGATTTCTCCTTCACTAATCAAGATGGAAAGACTGTGAATAATGCGTCGGTGAAAGGAAAAGTATATGTTGCAGATTTCTTTTTCACGACTTGCCCAACCATCTGTCCCATTATGAAAAAAGAAATGCTTCGGGTTTATGAAGAATTTGGAGATAATCCAAACTTCAAAATCCTGAGTCATACCATTGATCCAAATCATGACACAGTGGAAGTTTTGAAAGATTATGCTCAGAAACTGGGAATTGAAAATGCTGAAACATGGAATTTCCTGACTGGTGATGCAGAGAAAATTTACGAACTGGGTCAAACAAGCTACATCACTACTGCCCAGGCTGACCAGGATGAACCTGGTGGATTTTTACACTCAGGAGCTTTTCTTCTAATAGATCAAAATGGCCATATCAGAGGAGTTTATGACGGAACCAAATCAGACCAGGTAGATCAACTGATGGTGGATATTCCAAAGATTTTGGGAGAATGAAAAAGTATCTGATCATCCTGCTCCTTGCTGCAGCATGTAGCCCAAAAAGTTCTAGTGAGGAGAACACGCTTTCGCAAATAGAAGACCCTGAGGTGATGAAATATGCCGTCGAAGGCAAAATCATCTATGAAAATCATTGTGGCAATTGCCATCAAAATGACGGTTTGGGATTAGGTAAGTTGATTCCTCCTTTGCGGGATGCAGATTATTTCAAGGAGAATGTACACCGCGCTGTTTGGATCATGAAGCACGGCCAAGAGGGAGAAATAGTAGTAAATGGGCAAGTGTATAATCAACCCATGCCTGCTAGCCCAAAACTCACACCTTTAGAAATTTCCCAGATAAGCACGTATCTCTACAATATCTGGGGAATGAGTGAAGGGAAAATAACTTCAAAACAGGTGGAAGATTACCTCAAGGACAAACCTAATTTCTGACTATTTCAGAAGCGCTTCGGCTTTTGCCAACGCTTCCTTCATTTCTACATTTACAGCAGACACCAGCACCATTTGATTATCAAGATACTTCTTGAGTTCCTCTGGTGATTGATCTCCATCCTTCGGTTCATATTGATGCATCCATTCAAACATTGAATCATGTGCATGATTAAGATCATATGCAAGTGCCTTATATTCTTCTACTTTTGATGAATCTACCGGATTTACTCTTTCTAGTTCTTCCACCTTCTCCAGAGCCCTACGTTCAAGTGATTTCAGCTTACCCATTTTTGGCATCACTTCATCATGAACAGCAATTACTTCTTCTCGAAGTTTTTCATTTTCACTCGGACCTTTTGAGCTGCAAGCATTTATCAACAAAAATGAGGTAAAAATTAAATAAGGAATTGTTCGCTTCATAATTACTCTTTTTATTTACCCCAAAGTTACTATTAAATCTAAATATAGTAGTATTAATTTTGATCATATCAGAAAGTGATTTATTGGGCTTTAGCTGTTAATTTTAGACGCTCTTAAAATACTATATTATGAAACCATTTTGCTTTGCCGACGGGCAAATTATTTCTTTCGAAAAAGCCAGTATTCATCCTATGGATTTAGGTCTTATCCGGGGGTATGGGATTTTTGATTTTTTCAGAACAGTCAATTTCAAACCACTTTTCCTAGACAGCTACCTAGATAGATTTTTGGCTTCAGCAGAAAAAACCTTTCTACCACTGGACTATACCCGTGCAGAATTGAAAGCCATAATTCATGAATTGATAGAGAAAAACAACCTCAAAGAAGGAGGAATTCGTATGCTATTAAGTGGTGGGGTTTCACCAAATCACTTTTCGCCTGCTAAAGGAAAGCTATTTCTCTTTGCCGAGTCACTGATTTTTCCAGCTCAAGAAAAATACGATAAAGGCATCAAATTGCTCTCATTAGAATATGTGCGTCCTATTGCAGATATCAAAACGACAAATTATGCATTATCTGTATGGGATAGTATGCGCTGGAAAGATGCCGGTGCGGAGGATGTGATTTATCATATGAATGGTATCATAAGCGAGAGTTCAAGAAGTAACTTTTTCATCGTCAAGGATGGAATCATTAGCACTCCTGATACTCATGTTCTGATGGGAATCACCCGTAAACATGTGATAGAATTGGCTGGAGACGTACAAATCAAACCTGTCAGTATGCAAGAAGCTTTGAATGCTGATGAGGCGTTTATTACGAGTACTACGAAGGTGCTACTTCCGGTAACTCAAATCGATGAATATGAAATAGGTACTGGAAAACCAGGCCCAGTATCACTTGGCCTTTTAGAGAAATTCCGTGAGCTAGAGAAAGAGCTTTGCTATTAGGGTGAAATTTCGGAGAATAAAAAAACATTTAAGAATTGACAGCTTACAAATCTGTTTGAAAGTTAAACTGAGGCCACAATGATAAAAAGGATAAAAAGAGCAACTAAGAAGTATGGAAATCTAATTTTTATCCTTATTGGAGTTCTTTTTATTTTGCTTGGACTGACTTTACAGATGAGAGGAATTGAATCTTTTGAGGCTTATAATTACCTTATTCATCGAACACAAAATACTTCCACTTCTATTTCATATATCACAGGAATTTTTATTATTCTAATGGCATTCAAAAAAGATTGGATATTTAAGAAAAAGCAAAGACAAAGAATGGAGCAAGCCAGAATAGTAAAACTAAAACCAGATAATATTATTAAGAAAGCTTCGGGAAAAAATAAGAAAAAAGAGAAGGTCATTAAATTAGAGAACGTGACGATCTTAAAAATCAACAAAGAATAACTGTCGCTATATCCCATTTATAATAGACGGAAGTTCGTGCTCCGCAGACAGTTTTGAGATTATAATCGCTTAGTTCTCCGTATGAGAATTGGTGCTTAAAAGCCCATTAAACTCAAATTTGCAAAATGTTAAACACCTTACTTAAAACATGATTTTTGAGAATTTTTAGTAGTCAAAAACGGAAGGTAGACTTGAACCATTTAATTTTTTTTAGTGGAGAAGAGTTAAATCATAAGTTGTGCTCTCTGTGTAAAACTCTGTGATCTCAGCGGTTAAAACATCCTTCAGCAAAAGCCCCTTAATTCACCAAAGTTCCGTTTGTCAAAATATACATGAGTTTCTCAGGATCCTTGCTATTCAGAGTGAGAGTTCCGCGCACCCGCACTCTATTGGATGTGTATTTGATTGGCGAAGCCATATCTACTTCCATCACTGTCTCTGGGCCACCAGAACCACAAAAGAAGCATTCTGCCAAAGGCAAGCTTGAAAGGATGATATGCTCTGGTTTGAACATACCCTCAAAAGGAATAATGTAGCCATCTGCCTCCACTACTTTACCTTCCATCTTGGTAATATTCTCAGAAAAGACAGGAACATAGAGCTCACCATATTCGTCTTCTGAGATTTTATAGGTGACTTCAGAAAGGTTTTTCCAGACATTAGTACTTTGGGCCAGAAGTGACGCTTGTCCCAAAATCATCACTAGAACTGCCAAAAGGGCTATTTTTATTTTTCTCATATATTTTTATTCGAGTTTTGTATCAGTCGCTAGTTAGGCCTTTGTCAATTGCTTTGCAATACTTGTTTGATAAGCTGCAAGAGCTGGAATAATAGAAGCCAAAACTCCCACCACTAACGCATAAACTACTACCCAAAGTTCTTGCTTGAGAAAAATCCATGGCTGAAGACTGCCCAATACGCCCTGCTCATTCTGTGAAATAATCACCGCAAGAAAGGTATGACCCAGCAATATCCCCAGAACAGCCCCAAGAAATGTCAGCATAATTCCTTCTAGAAATATCAATATTAATAGCTGAGACCTAGATGCTCCAATGGCACGTAGAATTGCCAGATCGTATTTCCTTTCCTTTAGGGAATTATAGAGTGCAATGAAAATCCCAAGTCCTGAAATTCCAATGATCACCACAGCAAGACCCTGCAATAAGGTAATACCCACCCCAAGTAATTCAAAAAGCCTGGACATTTCAAAAGAAGGCGAAGCAGCTTGCATAGAAGTACCAGAATTAACCAATCGAGGCAGTTGTATCGCTGCCATTGGATTTCTGTATTGAATTAATAGCGTGGTCAATTCTCTGGATTCAGTGGTTTGCGGAAAACCTTTCGTAGCAACTGATTCTGCAAAATCTATCATCTGATGTTCTTCATTACTTGCTGTAGAATCTGATGTCTCAGCCTCTCCCTCATCATGAGTGTACCAGATAGATTCCACACTGGTCAAAATCAAACGGTCGAGTACATTGCCTTTCCGCTCTAAGATGCCAACTGCTTTGAAGCTATTGGCATCATGGTCGTGACTCCCTACGCTGATGCCATGGCTGCCAATAAACTTATCACCGACTTTGTAACCGGTCTTCTCGGCAACCTCAGCACCTAAAACTACTTCAAATGGTTTATCCCAAAGCACTCCACTTTGGAGTCTAGCTTCATAAAGTGCTGGATAATCATGGTTAGTCCCTACAATTCGAAAGCCTTGGTAATTATCTCCCAAAGCCATTGGGATACTATTTTTCACCAATCGATTTCTGGATAGTTTTTGAGCTTCATCCATCGGGATATTTCCCGTAGGAAAATCAATATGATAAACACCTGCGAGAATCAATTGTAAAGGACTTCCCTTTGCTCCAACTACCAAATCAATCCCTGCGGCATCCTGATTCATCTTCTTCTCAAACTGATCCTGAATAAGTAACAGCACTGTGATAATAGCCAATCCAAGAGCAAGCAAAAACACATTCAAGCCAGTGGAAAGTGGTCTGAATGTCAAATATTTCCAGCTTAGTTTAAATAAATTCATGCCGATTTTACTTCTACAAAATTGGGAATATGAGCCTTGACGCGGTGATCGTGCGTGACGATTATCAAAGCCGCTCCGATCTTGCTGGCTTGCGTCTTAAGAAGCTTTATGACTCGCTCCGTATTTTCATCATCCAAGCTTGAAGTTGGCTCATCTGCGAGAATTAACTTTGGGTTATTAGCCAATGCCCGGGCAATGGACACACGCTGTGCTTCTCCTTCACTCAATGTCAACACAGATGATTTTGATTTGCTTCCTAATCCCAATTCCTGTAACAATTGATCAATATTTTGTCCTTTCTTCTTACCAAAAAAATGAGCCATTTGCAGATTCTCTTTGACATTCAGAGCAGCCAGGAGATGTGGCTTTTGAAAAACAATTCCGATTTCTTTTCCCCGAAACAAATCCAACTCCTGCCCTTTCATTGTGGTGAAGTTTTTCCCAGCTAGCTTCACTTCACCTACGGCTGGCTGGAGTAATCCTGCAAGCAAATTCAATAGGGTGGTTTTGCCCGAACCTGATGCTCCTAGCACAAGCAAACTTTCTCCTGCCTGCAAGGCCATGTCAGGGAAAAATAACTTTTTTTGTCCTGAATGAGTATATTCTAGGTTTCTTGATTCAAAGAGCATAATTAACTAACGGGTATTTCTACTCTGAATGTTGTGCCTTTTTTAGTACTGCTTTCAAAAGTTATTTTCCCTTTCAAGACATCGATACATTTTTTCACAATAGATAAACCCAGTCCGGATCCCTCAACTACCCCAACATTCTTTGCTCTGAAAAAGCGTTCAAATAGCTGATTTTGCTCAGCTTCTGGAATACCAATTCCCTCATCTCGGATCGTACCTATCAATTTATTATCTACGAATTCCAAATTAAAAAACACGTCCTGCCCATCCTTAGAATACTTTACACCGTTTGACAAGAGATTTTCGAGAATCTGATACAAAAGCTCACTATCTGAGGTAATTACCTTAGGGAGATTAATCAATTTAGCTTTGATTTTTACGTTATTTTCAATCCCTGCATTTATTGTATCGAGAACTTCTTGGACAAATGCTCCCAAAAACATCTTTTTGGGTCTGAACTCGATTTTATCCGCATCAGCCTTACCAAAAAACAGGACGCTCGTCAGCAAATTATTCAATGCTCTCACTGAATTCTCAATTTTGAATGCATGCTTGCTGATCTTCTGCTTGAAGGGATGCTCCTTTTCCGCATAAATCTGAAGTAATTGCGCAGAACTCAAAATAGATGTGAGTGGAGTTTTAAACCCATGAGAAACATTCAATACAATTCTAGATTTCAATTCATTGATTTCCCGCTCCTTTTCTAGCGCTTTGGTAAGCTCTCTATTGGCATTGTAAAGCTCTACCGTACGTTGCTTTACTTTCTCTTCTAGTTCATTGTTGAGCTTCTGGAGTTCTTTTTCTTTACGGTCTTTATAGATGGCCAATTCAATCACCATATTTAACTCCCGAATGTTAAATGGCTTGATCACATAAGCACTTGGGTTGGTACCCACCACCTTATTAAGTGTCTCAGCGTCAGAACTTGCACTCAGGTAAACTACCGGAATATCGTACTTTTCATTGATGATTTCCGTTGTCTTAATCCCGTCCAGTTCTCCCGCTAAATTGATATCCATCATCACCATATCGGCATGATTTTCAGACAAAATTTCAAGAGCCTTTTCTCCAGAGTCTGCTATTCCAAGGATTTCGTGTCTGTTTTTTTCAAGTGCTCGCTGAAGTAAAAGGGCTGAAACTGGATCATCTTCAACGATGAGGATTTTAAGGCTAAACATAGATCATTGTGGCTGTGAAAAATCTAACTTGGGTCGAAAATATAAAAAATATGCGTCTGGTAGGTGGAAATAGATCAATTGCTTTTCAAAATCATTTTCTATTGTGGTTGCAATTCCTTACATGACTTTGCTAATAAGGCTCAGGAGATTCTGCTACTTTGATCGACTATCCAACCCCAATATGCTGACTTTCTTAAAGAATCGTCGAATTCCCTACATATTGTTACCCTTTTCTTTTGTAGGCGGTGGGTTTATTATATTTTTGTGCCAAACTATAGAAATCGCATCATGAGTGTTCTAGTAAATAAAAATTCCAAGGTAATCGTACAAGGTTTCACCGGATCTGAAGGTTCTTTTCACGCACAGCAAATGATCGAATACGGGACCAACGTAGTCGGCGGTGTTACTCCAGGTAAGGGAGGCTCGACTCATTTGGAAAAGCCTGTTTTCAATTCTGTAGAAGAAGCAGTTCAAAAAACCGGAGCAGATACATCTATCATCTTCGTGCCACCGGCATTTGCCGCTGATGCGATCATGGAAGCTGCTGACGCAGGCATCAAAGTAATCATCGCAATCACAGAAGGCATTCCTGTGGCAGATATGATGAAAGCTAAGCCATATATTATCGAAAGAGGAGCTACACTTATAGGCCCTAACTGCCCAGGAGTAATCACTCCAGGTGAGGCAAAAGTTGGCATCATGCCAGGCTTTGTCTTCAAAAAAGGAAGAATCGGCATCGTATCCAAGTCAGGAACGTTGACTTACGAAGCGGCTGATCAAGTAGCCAAAGCTGGTCTTGGCGTATCTACGGCTATCGGTATCGGTGGTGATCCTATCATCGGAACTTCTACTAAGCAAGCAGTGCAGCTTCTAATGGAAGATCCTGAGACTGACGCAATCGTGATGATCGGTGAGATCGGAGGAAACTACGAAGCTGAAGCTGCGAAGTGGATCAAGGAAACCGGCAATAAGAAGCCTGTAGTGGGATTCATTGCAGGTCAGACTGCTCCTGCTGGACGTAGAATGGGTCACGCTGGTGCGATCATCGGTGGAGCTGATGATACTGCAGCTGCCAAAATGAGAATCATGAGAGAAAATGGAATTCACGTAGTAGATTCTCCGGCTGAGATCGGGGCTACAATGGCAAAAGCCATGGGCGTGAATGTATAATATTTGTTAGATGTCGGGTGACCGATGTCAGATGTATGGAAGCCGCTTCGATTAAGTTCGGGGCGGTTTTTTTTGTGATTGAAGTAGGATACAACAGATAAAAGTAATACTCCTTCTAACCTAGATAATCAGGATTTTTTTACTAAATATCATATCCATGGGCGACACCCAAAATCTTCTCATGAGTACGACTAAGTGTACCTACCTAGAATCAGCTCCATATCAGAATTAGCTCAATTGTTAAAAATCTTATGTATAAAATCTTCTCTTCCTGCTTACTGTTTTTGTTGATCAGCCATTCTTTTGCCCAGAATTTTCCCCGATTAAATCAATTAGTAGATTCACTCGCTGCACACGATAAGTTCATGGGAAATATTCTTGTGATGCAAGAAGGAAAGCCGCTCTTTGAAAAATCAGTAGGCTATGGAAACATCACCTCCAAAACGAAACTCAGCGAAGATTCCAAATTTAGAATTGCATCCATAAGTAAGATGTTCACTGCTGTTATTTATTTTAAAACAGTAGAATCGGGAAAATTGCATGCTAGCCAGAGACTGTCCGAATTCTTCCCTTCTATATCCAAAGCAGATTCAATCATTATAGACAATCTCCTTAACCACAGGAGTGGGATTTACAATTACACGGATGAAGATTTCTTGGAATATAAATCCAATCCACAATCGCCGGAGTTTTTACTTAATAAAATAATAGAAGGTGGAAGTGAGTTTAGCCCAGGCAGTGATTCATGGTATTCGAATTCCAACTATTTATTGTTGACGTTTATTCTAGAGAAGGTTAATGGTGCTCCATTAGATCAGCTGATCAAAAAATGGATAACAGATCCATTAGAAATGAAGAACACCTTTTTACCTGAATCTAGTGATCATCCAGAGGTAAATTCTTATTCCTACTACAATGATTGGCAGTTAGTAGAACCAGCAGACCCTTCTGTTCTCTTAGGAGCTGGTGCAATTATCTCAACTACAGAAGATCTGGCAAAGTTTGCAGAAGGGCTATTCAAAGGAAAACTTATAAATAAAGAAAGCTTGTCCAACATGTTAACCATTGAAAGTGCTTTTGGGAGAGGAATTAGCAGCTTCCCATTTGATGAACATGCCGGTTATGGGCATATGGGCGGAATAGACGGATTTCAGAGCTTGCTGAGTTATTTCCCCACAGAGGATTTGACTATTTGCCTACTTAGCAACGGTATGAATTACAATTATGGCAATATCAGTGAGGCTATAGTATCCGCATATTTCGGACATGAAATTGAAATCCCTAACCTGAAAAACATAGTATTGAGTGAACAGGAATTGAAGAAATACATTGGGGAATATTCTAGCGATGACACCCCTTTAGAATTTACATTCTCGGTCGAGGATGGTTTACTTATTGCTTTTCCATCTGGGTATGAAAAAGCGGCATTGTCTCCAAAGAGCCTTGATACTTTTGAATATACACCCGTGAATGCAGTGCTCATTTTCAATCCTGAAAAAGGTGAAATGCAGCTAAATCAAGGCGGAGATAGTTATCTGTTTAGAAAAAAGTAAAGTATGTATGAATTAGCTATATAGGAAGATTAATCCATTTCCTTTCGGTTGGCTTCCAAAGGATAAACACTCACCGAAATTCTGAATTTACAATTCAACCGGGGAGTGTTAGCTAAACTCTGTCCTTCCCTTCCCTTGGGGTACCCCAAGGGAAGGGAACTAATTAATTAATTTTCCGTATTGATGTCCAGCTTCAGCCTTCCCTCAAATTTAATGGCCAGCTGCTGGACTGTCAAGCTCCAGTTGTGCAAAGG
>NZ_JAXRUT010000035.1:0-50777 GCF_035156405.1 Algoriphagus aurantiacus
GATCTGCTTGTATATGTTTGAATTTCAGATACTTAAATATACTCAAGTACACTGGTTCTATCTATATTCACCTCCCAATAATTCTACATTTTATTAATCGAACTCAGGTTATAAGGCTGTAGAACTGGTTGATTTATAAACTGGAGAAATGAAGGATTTCGGTCCTTTCGAACCAGGCAGCAAATTTCTCGATGGCATGGGTTACGTGCAAAGTGATTACGCTCCAGCCTATAGTGTGAATAGCGGGAAGTTATACCTTTCTCATGGTTCAGACCCTACGCTATACATTTATGATTTTTCCGCTAAGGAGGCAAAACTTGATACTGCTATTCATCTAGCTATACCTGATTTCTATGAGGTAGAAGGTATTCCACGATCTGAGTTCTCTCCTGGAAGTGTCACGATCAATGGAGGTACAGCTGCCATCCGTAACATCCTGGTCCTAAACGGAAAAATATTGGTTCATTACTACCCAGGGATAGACCCAAAAATCATTGAAGAAGCAAGGTCACTGTGGAGCGCAGGCAAAGAAGAAGAAGGTAATGCAATATATAGTAAAGCTTCAGCAGAGACAGAACCAGGGATAATGCTATTTGACGAAAAGAGCCTATCTTATTTAGGAACACTTGATTTTCTTGCCGGCACAAATACTGGTGGATTTATGGCAGATGAAGACTTTCTATATTTTCAAAGGGTACCAGCAGAGGATGTGGAAGAAGATTTTTTGAGGATTTATAAAATGAACTTGGTGGAGAAATGAATTATAGACATTGTTTAATCGCCATTTTCGCTTTCAGTTTTATAGCTTGTTCTTCTTCAGAAAATTCTAAGGAAGCATCTTCGGAAGTTTCAAACGAATGGGAACTTCAAATAGTGGATTCTATTCAGGTGGATTATTTAGGAAGTGTAAGGGGTGGAGAATTCAGAAATGGAAAAGGGGTGATTTTTGATTTTAACCCAAATAAGCTGATAGAATTTGATGAAACTGGGGAGATTCTAAATCAGCAATCTTACCCAAAGGAAGGTCCTGGAGCAGTAATTTATCCGACGACACTACGCTATGATGAACAAGGAAAACTCTATGGAATGAGTTTCTTAAGCTGGCTTTATGAATTCAATCCTGACCTTACCCTTAAACGACAAGTCGATATGCCGTTCTTAGCGGAATCCCAAGATGGGATGTCTTTTGGGAGAAACTTTGAACCCTGGAAAGATCACCTCATCGCTTGGTACCCTGGTAGGGATGGTGCAAATCAATATGATCCATTTTTCTTCAGAGATCACTTTCTTTTGGAAAAGCTTAATATCAACACCGGTGAAGCAGAACCAATTGTGAAGATCCCCCCGACATCCCGATATAGCAGTGATAAATATTATGAAAGAACGGCGTTGAGATTTGGTTTAGTTGATGAGGTTCTCTACTTGGTTCTAAACAATGAGCCATTTATCCATACTTATGATATGGTAGATGGTTTCAAATACTTGGAAACCATTGATTTTTCACCGTCGGTATTTTTCGATAATGGAGAACAAACGAAAGCTTATGAATATATATCAGGTTCCCGCATGCTAGATGGGAGAATTTCAGGTTTTTACCCTCGTTTAGATGGAATCTTTATCACTTATACTGAAGGTATTAGCGAGGATATTTTTATTCAGAATGAATTAAAGAACCCAAATAATTACCCACAATACATTGATTTTCAACGGCATATTTTAAAATTCATGAATACTGATTCTGTCTGGTCAAATGAAATAATCATTCCGAACAACATTGATCAAATTCTAAACATCGAATCCCTCTCCAAGCCCTTCTACGCTCTCCGAAATGACGAATACCTAGGCGAAGAGCAGGATTATTTGACTTTTTATAAACTGCAATTAGTACAAAAAAGAAACCTTTCCTACATATACATCCTCCCATTTGCTTTTATCTTAATAGCCTGCTCAGCTGAAAAGGAGGAAACGACCAACTCAACTCCACTTTCAGAGCAAGCTTTAGAATTTGAGATTTACGATTCTCTCGTGGTGGATTATTTGGGTATGCTTTCCATGATGGATATTAGCCCAGACGGCAATTCTATCTTGATGATTGATATGAATACGGACACGATTTTTGTAACCGCCAAGTCTGGAAAAATCCTTCATAAATTCAAAAAATATGGAGATGCACCAGGTAATTATACTAGAGATCGCTATGGAGTCGCTGTGTTCGCAAACAATCAAGAGTTCCTAATCCCAAGTACTTCGGGAATCTACAAGTAAGGTCTGAATGGAGATTTTGTCAAGATGTACAAGCCGGAATTTGAGTATTTCCCTAGTCTGATTATTACATCGGGAAATAGTTTACAGATCAAAGAGGGAAAAGTATACACGAATTATGGTGGGAGATATAACGATGAATTGGGGCGAAATGGAATAGATTATCAACAAAACTCCACGCAACTAGAAGTTTTACACCTAGAGACAGGAGAATTTTCAGGTGTTATCCCTTTTCCAGAAGCTTCAAAATTCAATAATTCAGAACTTGCCTACCAAGAAATCTTTTTCTATCCTAATTTCAGCATCCTCCGTGATTCATTGTACCTAATTTTCAGAAATGAGCCGAAAATTTTCACCTATTCAGTCACTGATCTATCAAGCCCCGCATCTGTACGCACTATTCCTTTTGAAGAATTCATAGAAAAAACACCTGAAGGAAAAAAACTGTCGAATGGTTTTAATTTTGAAGACCTTGTATTAGGCACTATCAATAACCTTATCCCTATGGGAAATGGGACATTTATGATCGATTACTTAGGAGGATTGAGTAAAGACAAATACGATCAGGCACTTGAGGAAGCAGGGGGGCAAACTAACAAAATCTGGCCATTTGCCACCAAATTAAACTCGGGTGGTTATGTGATTTTCGACGGTACTAGTATCAGTTCCCCCATAAGCAAGTCGAGCATTCTTGGAAAATTAGACAAATTCGTCTCCAAGGATGAAGTTTGGTTTTCGCTTAATTTTTCTGAAGCAGAAAACGATTATTCGGTAATCTATAAAACCAGACTGGTCGCCAAATGAAATCTAATAAAAAGCACGATTGATGAAGTTTATCAATCGCGCTTTTTATTGGATTTCAGGTCGCTTAGAACAATCTAAAACCAACGGAAAGAATCCACTGATTCGTTCGCTGATCAGTATTGAAGCCCGCGATACTTCCGTTCATCTTGTCCAAGGAACTTTCGTATTTCGCATCAATTATCAGATTTCCTATATCCAAACCAAGACCTGCTTGGTAACCTAGAGTTGCATTGTCAAAATCAACGCCTCGTACCGTTTCCCCAGCTTCCTTAAGCTCCGAGTTCACATTGATGCTTGCTATTGGGCCAGCCTGTACTCTCAGAAAGTTGAACATCTTAAATCCTACCATCACTGGTATATCCAGACGGTTGAAATCAGCTTCATATTCTCTGATTGGCTGATCATCCGGATCGAAAGTAAATTGTCCTTGCGTTTGCGTGTACAGTACTTCTGGCTGTAGGTATAAAGGGCCAAGACCTATTCTGGCAAAAACCCCGACATGATACCCAAATTTGGATTCACCATTTTTGAATTGATCACTTTTAAGATCCAGTTGTGTTTGGCTAAGGCCTACTTTTGGGCCCAAAGAAAATCCCTGCGAATAGCCAGTAAGTGCAAATACCAGCAGAATAAATGATAGAATGACTTTTTTCATTTCTTTATAGTTATTGGTTTAGTATGCTTAGTAACGACAGATTTTAAGAAAAATTAGCAATTCCCTTGCCAATACATGTTTTAGCATAAAAACAAAAAAGGAAGCCAATCTGCTTCCTTTTCGATTATCAATGCAAATAACTATTACGCAGCTTGAGCTGTACCGAAAACACCTACCATATTAAGAATCAGCAGAATTATCACAACTGGACAAACCCACTTAATGAAGAACATCCATCCAGATCTGAATGGGCCTTTGAAACCTGGTGCTCCAGAAGCCAATTCATCAGCAAAATCAGAGATTTTGGACGCCCAACCAGTGTATAGTGAAAGCATCAAGCAGATCACAATCACTGCAAACGTACCAAAAACAAAGTCCATAATTCCGAAGAAACCTTCCAATCTATTTCCGAAGAAATTGATGTGTAAATTGGCGAAGAAGGTACCTGGGATTTGAGAAAGTGCAGAAGGAACAGAAAGTGCCATAGCAGCGATACCCACTGTCCAAGTAGCCCGTTTTCTGCCCCACTTTTTATCATCGATCAGGAATGATACGGGAACTTCCAACATAGAAATAGTAGAAGTCAACGCTGCCACCATCAATAGAATAAAGAAAAGTCCCCCAACGATATTACCGCCCGGCATAGCATCAAATACTTTTGGCAACACATCAAATACCAAAGCTGGTCCTGCAGCAGGATCTTTTCCCGGAAGTAGCGCAAATAGTGCAGGGAACACCATCAAACCACCCAATAGCGCAACTGAAGTATCCATTCCAGCTATCCATGCTGAAGACTGAATTATGTTAGCTTTTTTGGGCAAATAGGAACCAAAAGTGATCATTAATCCCCATCCAACTGACATAGAGAAGAAAGCCTGACCAAGTGCCTGAAGCACTACTGCACCATTTATTTTAGAAAAATCTGGTTTCAAATAATACTCTATCCCTGCAGATGCTCCTTCAAGTGTAACTGATCTTCCAGCAATGAATATGATGATGATAAATAACACTGGCATCAGGAATTTGGATGCCTTTTCAATACCTCCAGAAACACCTCCTAATACAATTAAGATCGTCATTAATATAAATACGAATGTCAATGGAATGACATACATAGGAGTCTCTACAAAGACTGCAAAATCAACTGGTATATTAATTATTTCTGTAAAAATATAACCTACAGTCCAGCCTGCAATCACTGAATAATAACTGAATACAAAAAAGCAAACTATTACACAAAGGACTCCCGCCAACTGCCAGAAGCCATTTCCTCCTGTATCTCTGATCGCTCCAATTGGGCTTTTTCCTGATTTTCTACCTAAGGCAATTTCATTGAATAAAAGTGGTAACGCGATAAGCAATACGCAAACTATATAAACAAATACGAAGGCTCCGCCTCCATTTTCACCGACCAAATAAGGGAACCTCCAAATATTTCCCAGACCTACTGCGGATCCTGCTGCGGCCATGATAAAGCCAAGACTTGATCCCCATTGACCTCTTTCTTCGGTGTCGTTGCTAACTGCCATAAATTATTTTAAAGTTAAATAAAGGGTTTATAACTGCTTTTTAAGAGCGGGCTAAGATAATTTGTTTTGCTAAAATACCAATTGCCGTTCGGAAAGATTTCGGCTCAAAACCAAGCTGTTCACGAGCTTTGGTGATAGTAAATCCTGTTATTAAAGGTCTTTTTGCAGGCTGCGAAAAAGTACTGGAATCTGCTCGCTTGATTAATTCCTTGTTAAGTCCAAAGTACTCAGCGGTAATTATTGCCATTTCATAAGCAGATAAAAAGTCTGGTCCGCAAATATTAAATATTCCCTCTGCTTCTTTCTCTGCAATCAAAATGCAACCTGCTGCCAAATCCTCTGCAAGTGTAGGAGTACGGAACTGATCATCTACTACTTGGATTTCCTTCCCTGCTTCCAAGGAAGATTTTACCCAAAGGACAATATTGGTCCGGCTCATATCATGCGCGATTCCAAATACCAAAACTGTTCGCGCAATTGCCCATTTGGTCTTACTGTTCATGACCAGCTGCTCACCTTCGAGCTTCGTTTCTCCATAATAATTGACTGGAGCTGCTTCAGCATTTTCATCTAGAGGACCTTCTTCTCCTGAGAAAATAAAATCCGTAGACACAAAAATAAAATGTGCTTTTGCCTCCTCAGCAGCTTTAACGAGATAAGCTGTAGCGTTGACATTTGCGTCATAGCAAGCCTCCTGATTCAGTTCGCATTGATCCACATGAGTCATAGCGGCACCATGGATTATTATATCTGGCTTAATACCAGCTAAGGTTTTTTCTACCTCAGTCGCATTGGTGATATCAAGTGATACATATTCAAATCCTTCACCTGGTAATCTGCATTCGCCTTTGCCGCTTGCGACAACCTGAAATTCACCTTTCTCGATCAACTGAGCCACTAGCTTTTGTCCAAGCAAGCCATTTGCACCAGTGATAAATACTTTCTTCTTACTTTTCATCTGAGTAGCTGTAGTCATATTCTTTTTCGATTTTCTTTCGGGACATTTTTTCAACTTTCACAGTCATATAAACCGGCTCATTAGGTCTGTCTCTATACCCAGTAGAAACTTTAGATATCTCATCCGCCACTTCCAGTCCTTGGATCACTTCGCCAAAAACAGTATATTCTTTATCCAGGTGAGGCACCCCTCCCACCGTAGTATAAGCTTCAATCTGTTCTTTGGTGAAATCCTTAGTCAAGTTAGTGTTAAGCGATGACTCCAGTTCATCCCGCTTGGAAAGAAGCAACGTAGTCAAACTATCATATTTTTGCTCGTTATACAGGCGTACGTAAGTGTTTTTTAATTCCTCCTGGCTTCCTAGCTCAATGTATTTCATGAAAGATTTTTGCAAAAGCTCCATATCCGTGGTGAGCTCAAGCTCATCATAGACTTTCCCGATTGTAATGTAAAATTGAGAACCATTGGATCGACGCTCAGGATTAATACCATCAGGTTGACGGGCTGCCGCTATCATACCTTTCTTGTGATAATGATTCGATCTGATTTCGGCTGGAAGTGTTGGCCACTCTTGTGGGGGAAGATCCTCTTTCGTAAAAACGTCTCCTCCCTGAATCATGAAATCTTTCATAATACGCTGGAATTCGGTAGAATCAAACCTACCAGCTTCGGCCATTTTGATAAAGTTGGATTTGTGCTCAGGCGTATCATCAAAGAGAACTGCCACGATATTTCCGTAACTGGTCTCTATTGTAATCACGTAATCTTTCTCGCCTGCGCAGGCAAATGAGCTCGCGCAAAGGAAGAAAAAAAGTAAGGTTCTTAGAAATCTCATTTATTCAGTGTTGTTTTGATTTGATCCAAAATAACTTTTCCGCCTGCGGCGAAAACCTCGTCGGCCAGCTTTTGACCTAGTTTTTCTGGCTGATCAGCGTTCCCTTGTACTACAATGGATATGCGTTCTTTACCATCTAAGCTCACTATCCCTCCTTTTAAGGTAAGTTGGTCTCCCGTGAGATTTGCTAGTGCAAAAACAGGAATACTACAGCCACCTTCCAGCACTCTAAGGTAGGCTCGCTCAGCTCGAAGTCTTAAAGAGGTTTCACGATGATTGCAAGCCGATTTAATTTTTGACTTCAATTCCGAATCTAGCTTTTTCGCTACTTCGATAGCCACAGACCCTTGCCCTACTGCTGGAGTAAATTCATTCAAATCCAATTCCTTCACTATCATATCGTCATACTCCATCCGATGAGCACCTGCGTACGCCAGTAACAAAGCATCGCATAGTCCCTCTTCCATTTTGCGGATTCGAGTTTGCAGATTTCCACGAACATCCACCGTTTTTACATGTGGGTAAAAATGCTTCAAAGTAGAAACACGACGTGTGGATGAAGTACCTAAGACAATATCATTCTTTAGGGAAATTGATTTGTCATGAGATACCAACACATCATTTTCCTTCTCACGCTCGGTAAAAGCAATTAACTCAAAGCCTTCCGGCAAATTGGACTGCATATCCTTGGCACTGTGAACAGCAATATCAATTCGGCCATCCTGTAATTGATCTTCCAACTCCTGAGTAAAAACTCCTTTGCTCCCTATCTTGGCAATGGAAACATCAAGGATTTGATCTCCTTTCGTATCGATGATAACAATCTCTGTAATAAGTCCTGCTTTTTGTAATAGTTCCTCTACATGATACGCTTGCCAAAGCGCTAATTTGCTTCCCCGCGTACCTATTTTCACTACCTGACTCATTGACTTGATATTTTCATAGGGCGCTTAATCACCCCTTCTTCTATAAACTTCACGATTGCAGCAGCAATATTTATCCCTGTAGCTTTCTCAATCCCCTCTAGTCCTGGTGAGCTGTTTACTTCCAAAATCAATGGTCCTCTTGCTGACTGAAGCATATCCACTCCAGCTACATCCAATCCAAGTGCTTTCGCAGCACCCAATGCAGCTTGCTTTTCAGCCCGACTCAACTTAATAATGGTAGCTTTTCCTCCCCTGTGAAGATTGGATCTGAATTCGCCCTCTGCACCTTGACGCTTCATAGCTCCCACCACTTTTCCGTTCACAATAAATGCACGAATATCTGCACCTCTAGCTTCCTTAATAAATTCTTGAATAATAATTCTAGCTTTCAACCCGTGAAAAGCTTCAATTACTGACTGACTTGCTTTTTTGGTTTCTGCCAAAACAACACCCAAGCCCTGGGTGCCTTCAAGTAATTTGATAATAAGCGGCGCTCCACCTACATGCTCGATGATTTGCTTCTCTCCGCCTTTGGAGAAGTTGGTGAAGGCTGTTTTGGGCATCCCCAGACCTGCACTGGATAAGATTTGTAAGCTTCTCAACTTATCCCGGCTTCTTACTATCGCCTGAGAATTCACCGCTGAGAAAGCTCCCATGAGTTCAAACTGCCGAACTACGGCTGTTCCGTAAAAAGTAACTGATGCACCAATCCTGGGAATGATAGCGTCTATATCAGTGAGTTTTTCTCCTTTGTATATGATAGAAGGACCTTCTTGCTCAATGATCAAGTCACAAATACTATGATTTACTATTATTGCTTCATGTCCCGCTTTCTGAATCGCTTCAAAAAGCCTTTTGGTAGAATACAAACTTGGGTTCCTGGATAGGATTGCAATTTTCATAAGAAAATTTTTAGAGGGTGTGAGTCACTTTTTTGACTCGTAAGGTAAATCAGTAGTTAGCTTATTTTTTTCTGTATTGTCTGGCCAAATTGACTTTACATACATCTACAAGAAAACGATTTCTTAGGATTTTCCGTCCAAGGAGAATTGCATTTCTCATACTTGACCGATCCGATAATGTAAACTCTGCCGAATATACTTCATCAGCAAGTTCAAAGGTAGTCTCGATCAAATATCTAACCTCTGCATGACCGAATGAATTTTTCACTTTTTTCTCTCTGAAATGTTCAAAAGTGACTACATCACCTGTAAACGCTGTGTGCCCTGGAAGTAAGGGTTGGAATTGCAATACACGCTTCCCGTTCAATTCGATTACTTCTAGATTCTCAGCATGAATGCTGCTTGTATATGCCCCAGTATCCACTTTGCCCCACACCAAATTCAGCCCTAATTCCGGAAGCGATACTTTTTCCTTTCTTCCTATTATTTTTCGATCCATATCAGCTGATTTTCGCCATCAATCTAGTCACATTCATAGAAAGATCGGTGAATATAAATTTAGCGTTGCCATTTCTCTCCAAATGATAATGAGCAGTATTGAAATCACCATAAAGTTTGCCGACGTGCTCTTCCTTCAGGACTTTTCCACTGATATTATTGACAAAGGTGCGATCTTCATCGTGTGTACGAAGAAGCTGATCCAGACCGGCATTCTTCAATAATATCTCTCGAAGGACATTTAGGCCTGTCAGCAGGAGAGATTTCTGTGCTTCCTTATCTGATTTGTGAAAATCATCTGCTAGTCCAAAAATACTCTTGAAATCTGCTTTATAACAAGACAAAAACCATTCTCTGATTTTTTTCACCTGCAAGTCTTCTACCTGATCCACTAATCTGTATGCCTCCCTTAAATTTCCATCCGCCAGCATCGCTATTTGATCAGCGGACGCTTCATCACAAAGCCCTTTTGCAATTAGATGGCTTTTCACTTCCTCATCTGAAAACCCGCGAATTGTCACTTTCTGCGTTCTCGAAAGAATAGTTGTCAATAGCTGATCAGCATAACCCGTGATTAAAATAAAGAGCGTTTTCGGTTGCGGCTCTTCTAGTATTTTCAGTAATGCATTGGCAGCCGAAGGGTGTAGAAATTCAGGCGACCAAATCATCATTATTTTGTAACCTCCCTCGAAAGACATCAGAGAAAGGGCTTGAATGATTTTGCGGGCAGCTCCTTTGGAAATATTCAGTTGTTTCTTTTCGAAATTATTGAAATAGATAAAATCATGGACATTCCCGTAAGGTTGCTCAATCGCAAACTTCCTCCAGTTTGTCAGTAGGTCAACTTTTTCATCTTCTTCTTTATCATCATCCTTTGCGGTGGCAATAGTCGGAAAAGCAAAATTCAAATCAGGCAAAACCAATCGGCTCATCCGCTGGCAAGATGCACAAGTACCACAGGAATCTGTAGCTCCCGGATTTTCGCAGTACAAATAGGTGCACAGCGCCAAAGCCATTGTCAGATTAGCCGAACCCTCAGGTCCATGGAATAATAATGCATGCGCCAAATGATTGTTTTTGACAGCGTTGATTAGGTTTTCTTTGGTTTCGGGAAGCCCCGGTATATCTGCGAATTGCATAGATTATTTGATCAGGATGAGGTTTCCCAAATTCTATAGTTTTTGGACATTTCGAAAATTTGACGAAAGATTTCTTGTTCTTCCGTATTCATTCCCATTCCCCTTCTTGCCACCACAGCTTTTGCTGTCTCTATAAATTTTGGGAACAAAAAAGTAGAGAACCCTTCTTCTCCACCCCAAGCAAAGGAAGGGATAAATTTACGCGGAAATCCTGCCCCAAAGACATTTGCCCCAACTCCTGTTACAGTTCCGGTATTGAACATGGTATTTATCCCACATTTGGAATGGTCACCCATCATCAGACCACAAAACTGCAAACCCGTGTTGGCATAATTCCCTGCTGTATAGTCCCAAAGTTTAACTGAGGAATAATTGTTTTTCAGATTACTGGTATTCGTATCAGCCCCCATATTACACCATTCGCCTATCACAGAATTTCCCAAGAAACCATCATGACCTTTATTGCTATAGCCAAATATCACCGAGTTGGATATTTCACCACCAACTTTGGAATGAGGGCCGACTGTAGTGTCTCCTTTTATTTTCGCACCCATATTTACAGTAGAACTTTCGCAAAGCGCAAATGGCCCACGAATCAATGCTCCTTCTTGAATCTCAGCGTTTTTGCCAATATAAATTGGTCCATTATCCGCATTCAAAACTGCGGCACGAATCACTGCTCCCTCTTCGATAAAGATCTTATCAGGTGAATAAAGAATAGTATGAGGATCAGTATTTTTGACGCTTTTTCTACCTTGGGTGAGTAAGTCAAAATCCTTTTTGATTTCAGCTCCATTGAATTGGAAGATATTCCAAGTCTTCAAAAGTAAAGAGGGATCAGAATCCATCTGGATAATTTCCTTGCCCTTCACAGCGACAAGATTCTTTTCAGTTTCACCAATATAAGTAGCCATCAAAGTTTTTCCGAAATAGAGCGCCTGATCAACAGAAAGAGACTTTAGTAACCTTAAGCTATTGCCATCAGGAAGCCACGCTCCATTAATAGCCAACGCATTTCCTGCTTTTCTGGGAAATTTCTTCTGAAGGTAACCTTGGGTGAGAAATGAAACCGATGCTCCGGTCAGCTTTTCCCATTTTTCAGAGATTTTCAAGATTCCAATGCGAATATCGGCAACTGGTCTGGTAAAAGTAAAAGGAAGCAATGACCCGCGAATGGCGGGATCATCAAACAACAAAATCGAGTTCATGAGGCAAAAATAAAAAAGTCTCCCGGAATCCATGCTCCGGGAGACTTTTTAGCCTGAGATAAGAAAGAATTACTTCTTCTGAGCGTATCTTCTGTTGAATTTCTCAACACGACCCGCAGTATCAAGCATCATTTTCTTACCAGTGTAGAAAGGGTGAGACTGAGAGCTCACTTCCACTTTAAACAAAGGATATTCGTTACCATCTTCCCAAGTGATTGTCTCGCTTGTTTCGATAGTTGATTTAGTAATAAATTTAAACTCACTAGAAGTGTCGTAGAAAACGACGTCTCTATAGTTTGGATGGATATCAGCTTTCATATTATTGCTAGTTATATAGTACCTCTTTCAAATGAGGCACAAAGTTACCCTTTTTCAGAAAATCCACCAAATCTTTGTCAAGTATTTCTAAGTCAATTGATCAAAAGGATTTAAAAAATGGATTTTAGAGCACAAAAGAAGGGCTTTTGACTCAAAAATAAATAAGAATCAAGGCCAATTAGAATCGAAAATACTGTCTCAACTAGGTGCTTTAGCTGAATTACCTTCATTTCAATCATCCCCAATAGTATTCCATTTTCAGGAATGTTTTTTAGATTTAGCCAATGCTAAAGCCATACAAACACAACCTAAGCCCTAAGCTGCTTATTTTATTAAGCCTGTTTTTTCTTCCACTTTTTACCTTTGCACAAGGAAGCTACATCCCATTTGATCGGGATTATTATCAGAAAATCGAACGATATGAGATCTTGCAGGGAAGAAACAATGCCAATTTCCACACTGGAGCAAAGCCTTACAGAAGAGATCATGTGGCTGCATACTTAGATAGCCTCTCAGGACATGCCGTTATCCGTTCTAGATCTGATCAGTTCAATCTGGCTTATTTGAGTCAGGACAATTGGGAATTTGTCAGCAGAGAAACCCCTGAATCAAAAAAACCTTTCCTTAAAGGACTTTACAAACGACCGGGAGACTTCGCACATTATTATAGTGAAGAATTTGATATTCATGTGAGTCCTGTCATTTACCTAAATGGAGGCGTAGAGCCAGACAACGATCAAAACCCAAATCGACTTTCCCGCGGACTAGTTCTTCGTGGATCAATTGATAAGAAAGTGGGTTTTTACACATATTTCACCACATCAGAAGCATTTTTTCCAAGCTGGGTAAAAGGCTATGCAGAGCACAATGGCGCTGTTCCCGGAGAAGGTTTTTGGAAAGAATATAATGCTGACGGTTATAGCTATTTCTCAGCTTTGGGACATGTGAGTTTCAATATCACTAAGCATATTCAAGTGGAAGTCGGTCATGACCGAAACTTTATCGGGGAAGGCTATAGATCTTTTTTGTTATCTGACTTTTCTAATCCTTACATGTTTGTGAAGTTAAATACGCAGGTATGGAAGTTCCAACTAACAAATATCTGGACACAGATGACTGCCGATGTGGATTATGATAGAGGTAGACCTACTGACGGTCGATATCCTCAGAAATGGTTCTCCTTCCACCGTCTAGGTTTCAATGTAGGCAAAAACCTAAATCTAGGATTCTTCGAGTCAGTGATGACAGATAAAGCAGATTTCAATTACTACAATCCTATTGTCTTTTACCGCTGGGTGGAACAGTCCTTGGGAACCCCAGACAAGGTTATGCTGGGATTTGATGGAAAATGGAATTTCTATCCTTCCATGCAGCTTTATGGACAATTTGCACTAGACGAATTTGTATTCTCTGAGTTTTTCGGCCAAGATGGCAAAGGCTCTAAGCGAAATAAATACGGAATCCAAGCCGGCTTCAAATACATTGATCTGTTCAAAGTCTCTAATCTTGACTTGCAATTAGAATACAATTCTGCCAGACCCTACACATTTCAGGAGAAAACAGATTATCAATCGTACAGCAATTGGCGGACACCGCTGACCCATCCGAGGGGAGCAAACTTCCGTGAAATGCTGGGAATCATTAGATACCAACCTATTCCAAAACTGAATCTTACCTTCCTCACCATGTACCAACTCTATGGAGCAGATCTGGATGAGGCAACAAACTGGGGTGGTGATGTCCTGAAAAACAGACTTGAGGGAAGTCCGACAGGATTATTTGGCAATGAAATCGGCCAAGGAATAGAAAATAAGGTAATCCAGACAAATCTGAATGCCAGCTATATGCTTCGCCATAATTTCTTTGTTGATGCATCACATACTTTCAGACGGAGAACTGCTCAGGATCTAGACAGCCCAGAGACCACTCAATACTTGCAGCTGGCCCTTCGTTGGAACTTTATCAGACCGGATTACAACTATTAAAGAGGAACCTCAGCTTTCATTTTTGCGTACCTTGCGAGATTATTCCACGAATATTAGTTTATGAAGACTTACCTGCGAATACTTTCCTATGCCAAGCCTTATGGAAAATTCGTGCCTACTTATATCATTTACGCCTTTCTGTCTATCGTATTTGGACTGCTGAATTTCACATTACTGAAGCCACTTTTCGATGTAATCTTCGAGCAAGTAGATCCTGAGTCGCTCACGCAATATGCAGACAAACCTGAATTCAGTTTTTCGATTGAGTACTTCACCCATCTTTTCAATTACAATTTCCTTCAGGTCGCAGAAGAATATGGCAAAATGGGGACTTTATTTTATGTCTGTATTATCATCGTAGTTTCCGTCTTCCTGTCAAATCTTTTCACCTATCTATCAGGAGTAGTCTTAGCCAAGGTGCGTGCAATCGTCATCAAGCGCATGCGTATGGATATTTTTGAGCATGTCAGCAGTTTACACATCGGATATTTTTCCAATGAGAGAAAAGGAGACCTGATGTCCAAGATGACTAATGACGTGCAGGAAGTGGAAAACACGATTGTGCAGTCCCTTCGTGTGGTTTTCCGGGAGCCAGCAACGATCATCCTTTATTTTTCAGTACTGTTTTTCATGTCAGTGAAATTGACACTTTTCACCATTTTGATTATTCCTATCTCTGGAGCCATCATCGGTGGTATCACCAGAAGACTGAAGAAAAAAGCAGTTCAAAGCCAGCAATCTCTCGGTCGGATCGTAAATATACTAGATGAAACCCTTGGCGGAATGCGCGTGATCAAAGCCTTCAATGCGGAAGGTTTTATGAAAAAGAAATTTGATGGAGAGACTGACTTTTATGCAGATGTGAATGTAAACATGGCCCGAAAGAATGAACTGGCCTCTCCTATTTCTCAGTTTTTGGGTGTATTCGTAGTCGCTGGAATTCTAGTTTATGGTGGCAGCATGGTATTGAGCGGCAGCTCAGATTTGGGAGCTTCGGATTTTATCACCTATATTATTATTTTCACCCAGGTCTTAAATCCTGCTAAGGAAATATCCCGGGCAGTAAGTAGCATTCAAAGAGGTATTGCATCAGCAGAGCGGGTCTTCACTGTTGTAGATACACCTTCACAAATTACTTCTCCAGCTTCTCCAGCTGTTTTGAATAAGTTTGAGCATTCTGTTGAAGTCAATGATGTAAGTTTCGCTTACGAAGATCAACTGGTCTTGAAAAACATCAATTTTACACTTGAGCGAGGAAAAACCATTGCACTGGTAGGGCCTTCGGGAGGAGGAAAATCCACTTTAGCTGATCTTGTGCCACGTTTCTATGATCCTAGTGAAGGTCAAATTTTGCTGGATGGGAGAAACTTAAAAGATTTCAACTTAAAAGATTTACGTAGTCTGATGGGAATAGTGACGCAAGAATCCATCCTATTTAATGACACGGTATTCAATAACATCGCATTTGGAATAGAAGAAGCGACCGAAGAGCAAGTATTGGAAGCTGCGAAAATTGCCAACGCACATGAGTTTATCGTGAAAATGGAGGATGGCTATCAAACCAGCATTGGGGAGCGAGGTTCTAAACTCTCAGGCGGACAAAGGCAGCGTCTTAGCATTGCCAGGGCCGTTTTGAAAAACCCTCCAATTTTAATCCTTGATGAGGCTACATCGGCGCTGGATTCAGAATCAGAGCATTTGGTACAAGAAGCACTTACCAAACTAATGAGTAATAGAACCACACTTGTCATTGCACATAGGCTCAGCACCATTCAGCATGCCGATGAGATTTTGGTCATCGAGCGGGGAGAAATTGTCCAAAGAGGGACTCATACTGATTTGAGTCAAATTGAAGGCTTGTATCAGAAACTTTCTACTATACAGTCGGTTTAGTATATTCGTTAAAACTAATTTTAAAACCCATGAAAAAACTTCACCAAATCCTTCAAATAGCCCTTTTGGTCTATTTTGGTGCTTTTCTTATTTTCTTCATTGCTTTCGATACCCTTGGCGGACTCTTTGGAATGGAAGAAATCACATCAGATTCCATGGTAACAATTACTATGATTGGCTTAATTCTATTTCTTGCCGCTTGGGGAAGTAGCTATGCGGCATACAGCAGTCTTTCTTCCCAGATCAAAAAAATGGAAAACGAAACTCATGCACTTAAGGCCAAGATCTATGATTTCGAGCACCCTGTAGTACATACAAAGCCATCTGCGAGACCAAATATTCCTACGACCGATCCGGATCAAAGTAATATTCCTCCAAGACAAAATTTTACTGATAAGTAAGTTATTAAATTTATCAAACTAGTATATTGAGGAGACTAATAAGGTCTCCTTTTTTAATGTTATGGTAGCAAAAACTTTTGGAAGTGCAGTATCGGGCGTAGATGCGAATATTATCACCATCGAGGTAAACGTAGGGCAAGGAACCAATTTTTTCATGGTAGGCCTACCCGATTCTGCCGTAAAGGAATCTCAACAGCGGGTGGAAAGTGCCCTGAAATACTTTGGCTACAGAATGCCACGACAAAAAGTAGTAATCAATCTCGCTCCGGCAGACGTCCGTAAAGAAGGTTCTGCTTATGATCTACCTATTGCAATGGGGATCTTGCAAGCTTCTGAGCAAGTCGAATTCCCCGCTTTAGCAGATTACGTGATTATGGGAGAGCTTTCGCTGGATGGAAATCTGCGACCCATCAAAGGCGTACTTCCTATCGCCATAGAAGCCAGAAAAAAGGGCTTTAAGGGTTTTATCCTTCCTGTAGAAAATGCCAAAGAAGCTTCGATAGTGAATAGTTTGGACATCATCGGTGTGGAAACAATGCAGCAAGCCACTGATTTTTTGATGGGTGAATTGCAAATAGAGCCACTAGTAACTGATACCCGTGAGATTTTCTACCATTCCTTGGATGATATTGAATTTGATTTTGCAGATGTGCAAGGTCAGGAAAATATCAAGCGGGCGATGGAAATCGCTGCAGCAGGCGGACACAATGTGATCATGATTGGCCCACCGGGTGCTGGAAAGACCATGCTTGCCAAGCGCCTGCCTTCTATTCTTCCTCCCCTGACTTTGGTGGAGGCTCTGGAAACAACCAAGATACATTCCGTTGCCGGTAAGCTTGGCAAAAACGGATCATTACTAGCAAATCGTCCATTTCGATCTCCACATCACACGATCAGCGATGTCGCTTTAGTCGGCGGTGGTGGAAATCCTCAGCCAGGAGAGATTTCTCTAGCCCATAATGGCGTACTTTTTCTAGATGAGCTACCTGAGTTCAAACGCACTGTATTAGAAGTCATGCGACAGCCGCTGGAAGAGCGAAGGGTTACGATATCCAGAGCTAAGGTTTCGGTGGATTTCCCCGCCAACTTTATGCTCATCGCCAGCATGAATCCATGTCCATGCGGCTATTACAATCACCCAGACAAAGAATGCGTTTGCGGGCCTGGAATAGTACAACGGTATTTGAATAAAGTCTCAGGGCCGCTTTTGGATCGTATAGATCTCCATGTGGAAGTAACGCCAGTGAAGTTTGACGAAATGACCTCCACTCGCAAAACCGAATCCAGTAAGGAGATCCGCGAACGTGTAATCCGAGGTCGTGAGCGCCAGAAAGAACGATTTAAGGGAAACCCTGAGGTCTTCTGCAACGCCATGATGCCCTCACATCTCACTAAGCAAATTTGTCAGATCAATGAAGCTGGAAAAATGCTGTTGAAAACTGCCATGGAGCGATTGGGTTTGTCTGCCAGAGCATATGACAGAATATTGAAAGTGGCGCGCACCATTGCCGACATCTCCGGCAGTGAAGAGATCAAAGTCGAGCATCTTGCCGAAGCTATTCAGTATAGAAGTTTGGACCGTGAAGGCTGGGCTGGGTGAAAGAAGGAAATTTGAAATTTAAAATTATACATTTGAAATCATCTATCAATGACCTCCGAAATCCTCCTCCGCTACCTTCATTTTATCTGCATATTTGCGATCGTGGGATCGCTGGTTTCTGAACATCTTTTGCTGAAGAAGGAGCTTTCTCGAAAAGAAATCAAGAGAATTGCCACTATAGACGGGGTTTATGGAATGGCGGCTCTCATACTTTTGGCAGTTGGACTTACGCTCTGGCTGGGAGGATATGGAAAGCCGCCTGAGTTTTATACCCAAAATTTTATCTTCCATATCAAAATCACACTTTTTGCGATGATAGGAATTCTTTCCATTTACCCGACGGTATTCTTTGCAAAAACAGAAAAGGAAATCCCGATGAAGTCGTGCCTATTCCAAAAACAATCTTTATGCTGCTGAGGTTTGAACTTCTATTGTTATTTACTATTCCGCTTTTGGCAGGGTTGATGGCAAAAGGAATCGGAAGTTTTTAAAAAATATTCCTAAATTCCTCTTACGAACAACTAGTCTTTATCATGAAATCGAGCATGTCGTCAGCGACACAGTGGGATGAATATCCATAATGAGAGATTCCGTGTGACCTTTAAAAAAAAAAATTATAAAAAGATGAAATGAATCACAAAAAGAGATTTGATATTCTTCATGCTCGGCATATTTGCTTTCTTTTTATTTGAAACAATATATGATTGGGATGGTAGTGTAAAAGCAATTAAAGCAGGATATAAAGAGGGCTATAACAGCTTCAACGAACAGTGACAGGCAAGATCACATTGAAATCAAAAACGATCTTAGCCTTTTAGTAAAATCATTCTATTATCTGACACCAATCTTTTCCTCATATTTAAACTAACATAATCGCTCATGAAATACTTCACTTTTCTTTTACTATTTATCTCATTTGGTGTCTTTGCCCAAGATATAATTCCCGCAAATAATGGCGACATCACAATCAGTCCTATCACCCATGGTACTTTGGTCTTGGAGCATGGGGATCAGATTATCTACGTTGACCCTTATGGAGGTGCTGACGCTTTCAAAGGTCAGAAAAAACCGACTTTGGTATTGATTACGGATATCCATGGGGATCATCTCAATCAAGAAACATTGGATGGGTTAGATCTTTCAGGTGCAACTATTGTCGCCCCACAAGCAGTTGCGGACAAACTGACTTCAGGTACGGGAATGAAAGTAGAAGTTATAGGCAATGGTGAATCTAAAACCATTAATAAAATTACTATTAAAGCGATCCCAATGTACAACCTCCCAGAAACTGAGGATAGCCGTCACCCAAAAGGACGGGGAAATGGATACATTGTAACTTTAGGCGGAAAGCAAATCTATATCTCAGGTGACACTGAGGACATTCCTGAAATGAGAACACTGAAAAATATCGATGTAGCCTTTGTCTGCATGAATATGCCCTACACCATGGATGTGGAGCAAGCAGCAAGTGCAGTTGTAGCTTTTCAACCGGCGGTAGTCTATCCTTTTCACTATCGTGGAACCGATGGCTTAGGCGATGTGGAAAAATTCAAAACCTTAGTAAATGAATCCGCACCAAGTGTAGATGTACGTCTAAGAAATTGGTACGATTAAGCTAAATCCCATGTAAAAAAGGGGGATTAGATTCATTTTTATTCCCCCTTTTTTCATTTCAGCGCCTCTTCCATATCCTCCAGTAAATCATACAAATGCTCCAATCCCACTGATACACGGATTAAATTCTGAGGAGTCAAGGTATCTGGACCTTCACTTGCAGCTCTACGCTCGATCAAACTTTCCACCCCTCCAAGGCTTGTTGCATTGGTAAAGTATTTAAGTTTGGAAATCACCCGATCAGCATCATCTGCGTCACCTTTGACCTGAAAAGAGACGATTCCTCCGAATCCTGTCATTTGATTAGCGGCAATCAAATGTCCTGGGTGAGTTTTCAACCCAGGATAATAAACCTTTTCGACAGCCTCATGAGTTGAAAGAAAATTAGCTAGGACGATCGCATGCTCAGCATGACCTTTCATTCGATAAGGCAAAGTTTTGATACTTCTGCACAGATAATAACAATCCATTGGCGAAGGCACCGCGCCTCCACTGATCTGCACATTTTTCACTTTCTCCCAAAACTCGTCTGTTTCTTTGGTAATCAATGCACCTCCTAAAATATCCGAATGCCCTCCAAAATATTTGGTACTGGAATGCATCACGATATCTACTCCAAAAACAATTGGATTCTGAAAAACGGGAGTAGCAAATGTATTGTCACAAGCAACCATTGTCCCCTTTTCTTTAGCCATTTTTGCGACCGCACTGATATCAGTAATCTTCAATAAGGGATTTGAAGGCGTCTCCATCCAAACCAATTTTGTGTTTGATTTGAAGGCACTTTCTACCTCTCCCAAATCGGTCATGTCTACGAAAGTAGCTTCCAATATTCCTTTGAAAATGGAAAGGATCGCATTTTTTAACCCATGATACATATCATCAGGTGCGATAATATGGGATCCAGGCTCCAATGCTTGGAAAACCGCCACTCCTGCTGCATTGCCCGAGGAGAAAGCCGCTGCATCAGAGCCTTTTTCCAATCCTGTCAACAATTGCTCCAGTGCATGTCGGTTCGGGTTATTTGCCCTCGCATAGATCATCGACTCTGGCTGATGAATAAAGGTAGTACTCAGAGTGATTGGCTGCACGACTGGCCTTTCAGAATCCGTGACGATATTTCCTCCATGTATGGCGAGTGTTTCGAGTTTCATATGATTATAATTTGTCTTTTAAAGGCCATAACCTGTCCCGAAAATCGGGGTGGAATCTCGCATGGTTGATGACCATCCTTCTGTGTGTCGGTTGAGTAATGCTCGATTTCATATGCTGATTGTTAATACTTGCAAAAGGCTGAACTTGAAATTACCATTATTTCGGTTGACCCCGAAAAGAATTTGTAAAATGCCCTGAAGTCTGAAAAAAACTTTGAGTTACATTCCAACCTTTTACCTGCCAAGTAACTCTTTAAAGTACAAATCAATTCTATGAGTCCTCAAAAGCTAGACACAAACCTAATATCAAATGTCCTCAAAGGCGACAGGTCTGCGCAGTTTCAGCTTTTTGAATTGACCAAAGGCATGCTTTATTCGGCTTGCTTTAGAATAGTCAATGATGAGGATGAGGCAAACGACGTGCTACAGGATTCTTACGTTGAGATTTTCCAGAAAATCCATTCATTAAAACATCCAGAAGCTTTATTGGCTTGGATGAAAACGATCACGATTCGAAAGGCAATTTCGCAGACTAGGAAGAAAATCCATTTTGAACCGATCGAAGATGCGGAAAAGGAAACCAACGACACGTTTGATTCCTGGTTTGATGCAGAAATGCTTGATCAAGCCATCGAAAGCTTGCCTACCGGGGCGAGAGCAGTATTTCTACTTTTATCAGTAGAAGGCTATTCTCATCGGGAGGCTTCTACTATGCTGGGAATATCAGAAAACACATCGAAATCTCAATTGAACTATGCCAAAACGCTCCTGAGAAAGCGAATTACTAAACTACTGCAAGCATGAAATATAGCCCAAAACCAGATTTATGGAGTAAGATTCAGCAGCGGAAGGATTTTGATTCGCAGGTAAAAGAGCACGCCGAAAATCTTCCTGAGAGAACGCCGAAAATGGATCTTTGGAATGCAATAGAAAGTAAACTTGACCGAAAAACACCTGTAATCCCACTATGGAAATATGGAATGGTAGCAGCTTCTATTGGATTGATACTGGTGCTTTCTGGAATCGCTTATTTACAGTTTGGAGAAAAAGAAACGGAAACTCAATTGGTTACTGACATAAACGTACAAATTCCAGAAGCCCATTTACTTGATCAACAAACGACAATTCAACCAGAATCCTCAGAGGAGAAATTCAAACAAATTGAGCCAGATAATCCTAAACCGAACATAACTCAAAAGAAGTTAAGCGACAGAGAAACAACTAATCCTATCGTGTTTCCTAAGTTGGACTTACCTGATTTGGATACAAAAAATAAATTTGTCTCAGAATTGATAATTGCTCCTTCTCTAGAAGCAGAGGAACCCGAGACATTGCACAAAGTCCGGATTTCTTGGGGAATACAGGAAAAAAGTAAAATCAGAACAACCTTCGGCGCAAGTGATCCAGAGCAAATCACTTTTCAACAAACCGGCAGAGCAGATCCTTCAAAGAATTCGATAAAAATCAAATTTCAAAAGCAATAATTCACTGAAACTTCTATAAAAAAGAATATTATGAAACGACTATTATTAGTTCCTTTCCTGGCATTGCTATGTGCTTCTCAAACCATGGCCCAACAGGTAGAAAACGAAATTTCAAATTCAAATCAAGAATGGCTGGATAAGGATTGGCCAATAACAGACACCTTGGTATTTGATTTCCCAAATGAAAGTGCCTTAGTGCTATATTTCAATGACACGGAATTCACAGCAGATGAATTGACTGAAGAGTTTGAACCTTTGCTTCGCAAAGCAACAGACTTTCCAGAGTTTACCACTCTCGCTTATAGAATTGGGGAGAACTTTACCCCCACAAGTCTAAAAACTGTAAAACATCAGATTGAAAAAAAGTATGTCCCATATGTAGATAGTCTGGAAATGACTTTTCCCGTGGGTTTGGACCATACAGGAGGGGATTTCACACCGGTAGTCGGGTTCCGGGCACTTGTCAATTGGCGTAATTTCTCACTTGGAGGATCCATCACCAACACGGTTTATTTTCCTGAGCGGGTGGAAAACAACGTTAAGGTGAACAGTAATTGGTTTGCAAATGCAGAATTTGCCTGGGAATTTGGAAACCTGCAAGGCCCGCGCAGAAATACATTTGGTGTAGGCTATTTGATCAATGAAGACAAAAGCCAACTATTCAGTGGTACCACGATGCAAGCGTATTATAATAGAAAATTGAGCAAAAACATCTCCATCCAGGTTGGGGTGATCAGCACCGAGAACTTCAAAACCTTCTATCCTACTGTGGGTATTAGGTTCTGGTAATATGATCAAATCATTTAACAAACGAAAAAAGCCAGCGATTTGCTGGCTTTTTTCGTTTGAGTATTTAATGAGATTGCTTCGCTCCCTTGTCGCTCGCAAAGACGTGAACTTCTGTCACCCAACTTAGGGCTTACCTAATTCTATCCACTGATTTAAGCAAAGCCACATCTTTTCTTATAAATCGATTGGCAAGCATATTACAAACCATCGCTGCCAAAATCGCCCAAAATCCAATTTGATAGTTGCCATTATCCGCAGCAGCCATTTCTTTATTCACATCATTTGTAGTCAAAAAAACAATTACAACAAGTCCTACCATCAACAGGGAATTGACCATATTAATCATCATTTGTCTACCGAGGTTTCTATATTGGAAGATCGAAATAATAGCCATAAGACCTACAAATGAAGCCAATGCAGCGATATACCAGTTAGATGTGGATTGAAGTATTTCACCTGTGGAACTACTCTGCTCTAAAAACAATGCGTTGAGTTTCCAAGTTATACCGGAATCGGCTACTTCTTGAGTCCATAGGTCTAAGCCTAAAGTCAATCCCATGGCCACAGCCACTAGGAAAAGGAAAATTGATTGTAAGCGCTGGATCATTTCTTTCTGATTTTTTGGCAAAGAAAAGGTCTTATGACTTCATTAACAAGGAAAGCAGGTTTCTCACCGTGATTTGATTGGGAATAGTATCTTTGCAACCGTATGAGTGAGCGCAAAAGATATTTCCTGAACATTAGTTACAAAGGCACGTGCTATCATGGCTGGCAAATTCAGGAAAATGCATTTACTGTCCAAGAAGCTCTGGAAGCTGGGCTTTCCACTTACTTCAGAAAGCCAATCTCAGTGATGGGGAGTGGACGTACGGATACAGGAGTGCATGCAAGCATGCAGATTTGTCATTTTGAACCTTTGCAGGAAATCGAAAGAGAAAAGTTCATTCGGGCTATCAATGGTATATTGCCAAAGGACATTTCGATTAATTCTATCCGGGAGGTGAAAGCGGATGCACATGCTCGCTTTAGCGCCAAAAGCAGATCCTACGTTTATCGGATGATTTTGCAAAAAAGCCCTTTTCTGGAAGATTATGTGTGGAGACATTACTTCAATCCAGATATTGATAGAATGAATGAAGCTGCCAAAATACTTTTGAAACACCAGGATTTTGAGTGCTTTAGTAAGGTGCATACAGCAGTTAAACATTTCCGATGTGAAATAAAATCGGCTCATTGGGAACAAAAAGAGGGAGAATTGCAATTTCATATAACTGCAAACCGATTTTTGCGTGGAATGGTAAGAGCAATTGTGGGAACACTTGTAGATATTGGCCTTGGGAAAATGGAACCTGCGGAAATGCATCAAATCATAGAATCACGCAATCGGGAAAAGGCGGGAAAATCAGCTCCTGCAAGAGGGCTATTTTTAAGCCATATTGAATATTCAGAAGACATTTATTTAGACTAGTTTACCTTGAGCCTAGAACAAGAAAAAACCCCCTCCGGCGAAATCGTCGATTCGAAAGTACTCAAGCAGCTATACGGTTATGTAAAGCCATACAAGCCTCAATTCTATTTTCTGATTTTTCTTACCATAGCTCTTGCCGTTTTGGCACCAACTCGCCCTTATTTTATTCAGATAGCAATAGATGATTATGTGGCTGTAGGTGATGCAGCAGGACTTTTAAAAATCATTTATCTCCTTATAGGATTAATGTTTTTGCAGGCCTTGGTCCAATGGGCTCATACCTTTTACTCAGGCTGGATAGGTCAGGTAATTATCCGGGATATAAGAGTGAATCTCTATAAGCACCTACTCAAGCTTCGCTTAAAATTCTTTGACAATACGCCAATTGGGAGATTGGTCACCAGAAACATTTCTGATATAGAAACGCTCGCTGATGTATTCTCTGAAGGCTTAGCGGCGATTATTGGAGATTTACTTCAGCTGGTTACTATTCTAGGCGTTATGTTTTACATCGATTGGAAACTTACTTTGGTGAGTTTGTGCACTTTGCCGCTCATGATTATTTCCACCTATGTATTTAAGGAAAAGATCAAAGTAACCTTCAATGATGTAAGAAACGCTGTTTCCAATTTGAATTCCTTTCTCCAAGAACATATCACTGGAATGAACATCGTGCAGATTTTCAATCGGGAGGAACGGGAATTTGAAAAGTTTAAAGAAATAAACAAGGAGCACAGAAGAGCACACATACGCTCTGTTCTATATTATTCCATTTATTTTCCAGTAGCAGAAATTATCCAAGCTATAGGAATTGGGCTAGTGGTTTGGTATGGTGCTGTGGGAGTATTGGGGATGGACATTGAAATCGGAGTTTTAATCTCCTTTATCATGTATTTGCAGCTTTTCTTCCGGCCAATACGAATGATTGCTGACCGATTCAACACACTGCAAATGGGCGTAGTTAGCTCCTCTCGTATTTTTAAACTGCTTAAAAGCGATGAGCATATTGCAAATGAAGGTGATTTCAAGCCTACTAAAGTCAAAGGTAATATAGTATTGGAAAATGTCTGGTTTTCCTATGTAGACGAAGACTATGTACTGAAAGACATCAGCTTTGAAGTAGAATCAGGACAAACTGTCGCATTGGTAGGCGCAACAGGGGCAGGTAAATCCTCAATAATTAATTTGATCTCTAGATTCTATGAAATCAACAAAGGCAATATATCCATAGATGGACACGATATCCGGGAATTTGAACTTGATACTTTGCGCAAGCACATAGGAGTAGTTCTTCAGGATGTTTTCCTTTTTTCTAATACAATTTTCTACAATATCACGTTGGGTAATCCAGACATCACCCGCAAACAAGTGATGTATGCTGTAGAACTGGCTGGCGCAAAAAGGTTTATAGAAAGACTCCCGGGAGGACTTGATTACAATGTGATGGAGCGTGGAGCTACACTTTCGGTTGGGCAACGCCAACTTATTTCCTTTGTGCGAGCAATGGTTTACAATCCCGAAATTATCATTCTGGATGAAGCTACTTCATCGGTAGATACAGAAACAGAAGAATTGATCCAAGAATCTATTGAGACTATGATGACTGGAAGAACTTCCATCGTAATTGCCCATAGACTTTCCACTATTCAAAAAGCGCATAAAATCATTGTCCTTAATAAAGGGGAAATTGTAGAGACGGGCACTCATGATTCTTTACTAGAATTAGGCGGTTACTACACCCAATTGCATCAGATGCAACTCAAGACAATGGCGATCTAGCCTGATTTTTGATTTCTAATACAAAACCTATATATCAAGTAAAATCGAGCATGACGCAGACGTCACACGGAGGAATGATTACAAGACCTGCGAGATTCAATGTGACCTTTAAAAACCAACTATAAACACATGAAACACACCTTAATTACCTTATTGGTATTATTACCATTTGTCAGTTTAGCCCAAGAAAGAGGAATCGGAATCCGTCTTGGTGAACCTCTTTCTATTACTTACAAAGATTTTATCTCCGAATACATCTCTATCGAAGGAATGATAGGAAGCGCAGGTATAAACGGGGCAAGCTATTATCAAAAAGACTTTGAAAGCAACCTGCCAGAGTCCAATGCATTTTATATTTCTCACGGTGCGAAAAAAGGCGTCTCCTTCAATGTACGCTCTGCCTATCATGAGGATATTACTGATGTATTTGGGATCACAGAAGGATACCTACTTGCCTATGGTGGTGCAGGTATTCAACTGAGAACTACCAAAGTCACTTATTCTTACGGGGACGGACAAACTTCTTCTCTAATAAAAAATGACAGCCGCACTAATGTTGATTTTGGACCAGAAGCATTTATTGGAGCTGAATATTATTTTGATGATGTACCCATCTCTGTTTTTGGAGAAGTGGGCTTTTTCCTAGAACTAATTGACCGCATAGGTCACATCAAAGGACAGGGCGGTATAGGTGTTCGATACATTTTCTAAGGATGAAATCGAGCATGTCGAAAGCGACACACAGAGGGGTGATTATTCACCGTGCAAGATTCTCCCGAATCAAGTTCGGGACAGGCTATATGACCTTTGAAAAACAATTATAAACACATGAAAAAGGTATTGATATTAGCCATCGCAGCTCTATCAGTTCTCGCAATTGTAGGATATTGGGGGTTTCAAAAATTAGGTGGAAATGCACCAATCGATATTCAGCTAGTGGAAAATAAGCCTGAAAATCTTGCCGGCATAACCTACAGAGGGATTCCGGGAAATGAAGAATTAGGGAAGGTTTTCGAAAGGATGGAAACTCAGAAAGGACGACATCCCGGAAGCTACCTTCATACCATTTATGAAGTGGAGCCCGCTGGCAAACTTGACACCATGATTGTTTTTGTGGGCATCAATCAAACCCTACCCATTACTGATTTAGAGTTTCGATCCTTTGAAAATGGAAATTATTTACTCGCTAAAATCAAAAGCAATAAATGGGTGATGCCCAGTCCAGATACCGTGATTGAAAAACTGTTAGAATTTGCCAAAGAAAATCAGTTGGAACTAAGCGGTGTTTATATTGATAAAATCATTTCGGAAGAGGAAGTTCAAGTGATTGCTCCAATCAAATAACAAGTTGTTAAGGATTTTTAACCAACTATTTCTTGGCACAATTCGTGAAAGAATCTTATTAACCTTAACAAACTACTCCTATGAAAAATATCAACGTTTTAATTTTGGCTCTTTTCGGGCTGGTAGTATTCCAAGCATGCGAAGGTCCTGAAGGCCCACAGGGACCTCCTGGTTTTGATGGTGAGCCTGGTATAAATATCGTAGGTACAACTTATGAAGTGGAAATTGACTTTACTGCTGAAAATAATTACGCTGATTTTTTTGATTTCACAGAACCATTAGTCGATGGAGACGCAGTACTTGTCTACATGCTTGAGGAGAATCCTGCGGCTGAAGGCGCTTTTGGATGGAGACTGTTACCGCAGACTTTCTACTTTGAAGATGGTATTTTGGTGTATAATTTTGACTATACATTAGATGACTTTAGCATCTTCATGGACAATTCGCCGATAGACTTCTCCAGTCTAGACACTTATTGGACTACAGATGTTCTTTTCAGAGTAGTCGTAGTTCCATCTGATTTAATCAGCGCTCGAGTAGATTACACAGATTATGAAGGAACGATGGAACTTCTAAACATTTCGGAAGATGACTTCGTAAGAATAGAATCTAAGAAATAAAAGAGTACACTATACCAACTATTTAACACAAGCTGGATCGATGTCTGACATAGGTCCAGTTTTTTTATGTGCTTATTTTACCTGCCAAAAATAATTTGGCGCTTATCTTTGCCCCATGTATTTGAAAAACGACCTCTTACTTCGAGCCGCCAAAGGCGAACCTACCGAACGAACACCAGTTTGGCTGATGCGCCAAGCGGGTAGAATTTTACCAGAATACAGAAAAGTACGAGAAAGTGTAAGTGGATTCATTGAGCTTGCTCAGACTCCACAACTTGCTGCGGAAGTGACTATTCAACCCGTCGATTTATTAGGTGTGGATGCTGCGATTATTTTTTCAGACATTTTGGTGATTCCTGAAGCTATGGGACTGCCCTATGAAATGGTAGAAAAAAGAGGCCCCTTATTTCCAAATACTGTAAAGTCAGAAGCTGATCTGAAGAAGCTGCATATTTCAGATGGCTCGGAGCTACAATACGTAACAGATGCTATTTCCATCACAAAAACAGCGCTGAATGGACGGGTTCCTTTAATTGGTTTTGCGGGTGCGCCATGGACTATTTTCTCCTACATGGTGGAAGGACATGGCAGTAAAACGTTCTCAGCAGCCAGAGAAATGCTGTACACTCAACCAGCATTTTCTCGCAAACTGCTACAAATGATCACTGATAGCACTATCAACTACCTAAAAGCACAGATCGAAGCAGGTGCGCAATTGGTTCAACTTTTCGATAGTTGGGCTGGGATATTGGGTCCAAAGCAATACGCTGAATTTTCCTTGCCATATATCTCTCAGATCTGTGATGCTATTACTACAGTTCCGAAAACCGTATTTGCCAAAGGAGCATTTTTCGCCAGAGAAGAAATGGGCAAATTGAATTGCGAAACAATTGGTTTGGACTGGAATATGGGAATCGCAGAATCAAGGAAGTTAATCGGTTCTACTAAAACATTACAGGGGAATCTAGATCCTGCGGCACTATATGGTACGGCCGATCAGGTGCGTGAAGCGACCGTTGAAATGATGGAACAATTTCGTGGAACCCGCCACATTGCCAACCTTGGCCATGGGGTATATCCGGATATTGACCCCGAAATGGTCAAGGTATTCATACAGACTGTAAAAGATTTTAAGTGATTAATAAGGAGCTTCAAGGCTCCTTATTTTATTTTATATTGACTTAATTTTATCTCCAACTTTTATAATCCCACTTGACAACGCCACCATATTTTGTCCAAAAAGTATTTTGTTACCCACTTTTCTATAAGTAGCCAAAGTTTTCAGCGGCTCAGCAGCTTTTATACCTGTTTCTTGATCCACAGTAGTCATGATACAGCGAGCACATGGTTTAATAACTTGGAAGTATAGGTCACCAATTTGCATTTTTTTCCAAGAATCCTCCGCAAAAGACTCTCCACCCGAAAAGACAATGTTTGGCCGAAAGCGATTCATAGGTACAGGAGTTTCTAATCTGGAGTTTAGATCTTCTAGTGATTCCTGGCCAATAAGTAGGTAAGGCATTCCGTCGGCGAAACTCACCGATTCTCCATTCACAGCATATCTTGGATCTACTTTTCGCTCTGTGGTATCAGGCATTTTCACCAAGCGAACATTCCTACCTAGCGTCTTGCTAAACCAATGATCAATTTTCGGATTGACCAGCCGAGCTGGCATCTCATCATCCCATACTGTCACAGAAGAGATTGCGTCTCCTTCCTCTGCAATTGGGATATGTATAAAATCGCTTGGATTCGAGATGTGGTATACTCTAAGAGAATCGACTCCAATTTCAACATGGAGCATTGCCATAAGCGGAAAGGAACGCTGAGACAGAAATTGACCAGTTTCATCAATCAGCATCCATCGCCGGTCGAGTTCAAATCCCTTTTCTTCCACTTTGGCTACCATAAGGCGCACTCCGGCGAGAGATTTAATTGGATAAATATATAAGTCTTGAATAACTAGAGGTTCTGGCATGTTCTAAAAATAAGTCTCTATGCTAGAAAACGCCTTCTTCAGATGAAAAAAATTTTAACGACAGAAACAAATCCTTTAAAATAAGTCCACATCGAAGCTACTATTTCAAATTCTCTATTGACTGTGAGTATTGCTACTCCCAGCACAATCACTAGGCACCATCGGCATCGTTCGTTCATATTTCCCCTAAAAAATGGTTTCATTATAACTAGTAGATGCATATCCGGGTTAATTGGTTGCAACTTCAAGGCACTATTTCTAAAAAACTGTCAGTTTGTAGTTTTCACTTCAACACATAAATGACAATTCAGTAGTTTTTCCCTCTGGCATATGTCATTTCTCCTGCCAATGTGACACAAAACTCCGTGATTTTCCAGATGGCACATCCATTGAAGAAAGGGAGTAGTATCAATTTGAAAAAAACTTAAAAACATATAATCATGGGAAAAATCATAGGCATTGACTTAGGAACAACCAACTCCTGCGTAGCAGTGATGGAGGGTAACGAACCCGTAGTCATTCAAAACAGTGAGGGAAGAAGAACCACACCTTCTATTGTGGCTTTTCTTGACAACGGAAACGGTGAGCGTAAAGTAGGTGACCCTGCAAAACGTCAAGCAATTACTAACCCTGCCAACACTATTTCCTCAGTTAAAAGATTTATGGGCAAAAGATTCTCTGAAGTTTCTGAAGAGAAAAAACATGCCTCATATAAAGTAGAAAAAGGATCCAACGACACTATTGTAGTGAAGATTGGTGACAGATCTTATACGCCACAAGAGCTTTCTGCAATGATCCTTCAGAAAATGAAGACTACAGCAGAGGATTTCTTGGGACAGGCCGTTACAGAAGCAGTAATTACTGTACCTGCATACTTTAATGATTCTGAGCGTCAAGCTACTAAAGAAGCTGGACAGATCGCCGGTCTTGAAGTGAAGCGAATCATCAACGAGCCTACGGCTGCGGCTTTGGCATACGGTATGGACAAAAAGCACAAGGACATGAAGATCGCTGTGTATGACCTTGGAGGTGGTACATTCGATATTTCAGTATTGGAACTTGGCGATGGTGTTTTCGAAGTGAAATCTACAAATGGTGATGTACACTTAGGAGGAGATGATTTTGATCAGGTTATCATGAACTGGTTAGCTGAAGAGTTCAAGTCTGAGGAGCAAATTGATCTTAGACAAGATCCAATGGCCTTACAGAGATTGAAAGAAGCTTCTGAAAAAGCTAAAATTGAGCTTTCTAGTTCTGCATCTACAGAGATCAACTTGCCTTACATTACTGCAACTCAAACCGGTCCTAAACACTTGGTGAGAACATTGAGTAGAGCGAAGTTCGAGCAACTTTCTGAAGATCTGGTAAGAAGGTCCATGGAGCCATGTAAAAAAGCTTTGGCAGATGCTGGCTTGAGCCCTTCCGATATAGATGAAGTGATCTTAGTAGGTGGTTCGACTAGAATCCCTAAAATTCAGGAAGAAGTTGAGAAGTTCTTCGGTAAAAAACCTTCTAAAGGTGTAAACCCAGATGAGGTGGTAGCAATTGGCGCTGCAATCCAAGGTGGCGTATTGACTGGTGAAGTGAAAGATGTTCTACTTTTGGATGTGACTCCACTTTCTCTAGGTATCGAAACAATGGGTGGTGTATTAACCAAATTGATAGAGGCTAACACAACTATACCAACAAAGAAATCTGAAACATTCTCAACTGCTGCAGATAATCAGCCAGCTGTGGATATACACGTTCTTCAGGGTGAAAGACCAATGGCTAAGGATAACAGAAGCATCGGTAGATTCCAGCTTTCTGACATTCCACCAGCACAAAGAGGAGTACCTCAAATCGAAGTAACTTTCGACATTGATGCTAACGGTATCCTAAATGTATCTGCAAAAGATAAAGGAACTGGCAAAGAGCAAAAGATCAAGATTGAAGCTTCTTCAGGACTTTCTCAGGAAGAAATAGACAGAATGAAGTCTGAAGCTGAAGCAAATGCGGCTACTGATAAAGCTGAAAAAGAAAAAATTGACAAGTTAAATCAGGCTGATAGCTTAGTATTCCAAACTGAGAAGCAGTTGAAAGAATACGGAGATAAGCTTTCTGAAGGAAATAAAACTGCAATTTCTGGAGCACTAGAAACTCTTAAAGCAGCTCATCAATCTCAAAACCTTGAGGGAATCGACTCTGCAATGGAAGGATTGAACAAAGCTTGGGAAGCTGCATCTACAGAAATGTACAATGCTGCAGGCGCTGAGGGTGCTGGAGCAGCTGGAGCTGAACCAACTGCTGGAACAGGTTCTGCTGATACTGGTGATGGAGTATCTGATGTCGATTACGAAGAAGTAAGCGAAGAAGAAAAAAAATAGTAGCTCCTTAAGCTAAATCAAGTTAAAATGGCATCTGTGTAAAATCAGGTGCCTTTTTAGTTACAGAACCAAGATCTTTAGATTACGATTCTTGGCCCTCAACTATTACTAAAGAATACTATAGCTATGCAATTGACATCTGACAATAAACTAAAGAAACTCATTGTAGTAGGTGACCGGGTTTTAATTCGGTTGAAAAAGCCGAATGAGAAAACAGGTTCAGGTTTATACTTACCTCCAGGGGTTCAGGAAAAAGAAAAAGTACAGCAGGGCTACATCATCAAAGCTGGCCCAGGGTATCCTATCCCAGTAGCTACAGATGATCATGAGCCTTGGATGGATAGTGAAGAAAAAATTAAATATGTTCCCCTACAAGCAAAGGAAGGCGACTTAGCTATATTCCTACTTTCGGGAGCTCATGAAGTAATTTATGAAGGGGATAAGTATTTTATCGTCTCTCAGGGTGCTATATTAATGCTCGAAAGAGAGCAAGACCTTTAAATACAAAAAGCTCGGAACTTACCGAGCCTTTTGTATTTATATTTTCCATCACTACTTAATGCCACCAATATTTTTTAGGCCGCATAGTTTTTGGGATTTTATAGCTTGCTTTTGATCCAGCAGCAGCCAATTCAGTGTCCTCCCAGACTTTGATATTCTTAGCTTTTAATCCTTTTGGATTGTTTACATTTTCACGGAAACTTACCGTTTTATAAATTCTTCTTTCTGCATCATTCCAGACCTTTGCATTTTTAGCCGCAGGCCCTTTTAATGTAAGTGGCGTTTGCTGATAGACTACTGCAATTGACTTACTTGTCTTTTGACTAAGCTTAGCATTTTTTGCTTTTGGCCCAGTTACATTTTGTGAAAATGCAAAAGTGGAAATCATCATAAATATGACAAGGAATATTGACCTTTTCATTAATTGTATATTTGGGTTGCTCATATAGGAATATACTGAAATGATAAGGATAGGTTACAGATATTCAATATTTTTTATATCTTTTTTTATAAAAAAGAAAATTTAATTTTATAAATACGGAAATTACATATTAAAACAGGTTTATTTAACAAGCGCTATTGGCTCAAACAGGCTAAGTATTTTGAAAACACAATTCAAATGAAGCCCGATTTCAAAAGAAAACCATAGAAAATAAAAAAACCGGGATGAAATTCATCCCGGCTTAATTTTAACAATAGACCCTGTATATTTTTTAGAATGCAAACACTGCTGCCAGCATAAATGAGGCTAAACTTTTGCTTGGATTCATATCTTTATTCATAAAGAAATCTTCTCCCATCGAATCTAATCTTAACTCAGGGATTAGAGTTAGGTTTTTGTGAACTTTTGCATTTCCTGAAAGAGTTACTGCGAACACGTTTCCATCACCATTTCCATCCACTCCAACTACACCCTCAAGTCCACCATTGAATACACTGAAGTATTCTCCACGAAGACCCAAAGCAAATTTCTCTGAAGTAGTCGCTTGCAAATAACCGGCAAAACCGTAAAAACCAGATCCATCTCCGTCCGTGTCCTGAACATCAGACCCACTGAAAATTTCACCTGAAGAGGTAGTATTATAAGTAGTATTCACCCCTAAATAAACTGCATCTGAAACATTAAAACCTGTCGTCAAATCAACCTGAAACGTATTCCCCATAGAAGTTTCACCTGGAATTAATCCTCCGTTATCTACATCCAGCCTTCCGTCTTGATCGCCATATACAAAATTCAAGTACGTACTTCCTGCATCAGTAGAATATCCCAATTGAGCTCCCATTGTATAAGTACCAGCTAAATTGAATTCAGTCATATCTGTAGGATTCATCACTGCTGCCATCAATGACCAATTATCAGAAAGTGCAAAATCAGCTTTCAAACCAGTATGAGAAAATGGACCATATGAGAACATGTAAGATGTAGAATAGTTGAAATTACCCGTTGGAGAAATTACTTCGTAACCCAAGAATGTATTGAAATTACCCATCGTTAAAGTCACTACATCAGATACATTCCAATACACATACAATTGATTGACTATTTGCGAACTACCTGCCATACCGCCTCCATATAATGGAGAACCAAATACGGCATCTTCACCTCTTGGACCAAATACCAAATCAGCTACAGCACCTATTTTTTCTCCTTCATAGGTAGCAATAATATTAGCCATGCCTAACGAAAAGCCAGGAAGATTACCAAAGGATGAAGCTGGAGCTTGAAAATTATCCCCTTTATTAGGTGCATTTAAATTGGTACGAAAATATGCATCTACCGAACCTGAGAATGTAAACTTGGACTGCTCCTCTTCTTCAATTACGGCCACCTCTTGGGCAAATGTATTTGTCGCACCAAGAAATAATAATGCTAGTATAAATTGTTGAATTTTTTTCATGTTTTTAATAGGTATAGGTTTATAAATAATAATTAGTGTTTTAATGCTGCCAAAGAATTAGGATTTTCTATTCTTTGGCAGCTAATGGATTGTCTATTCGTCATATACAATGGTATAGCCTCGGATTCCATGTTCGTGCGAATCCAATCCGCTACGCTCATGCTCCTCAGAGACGCGAATACCCATCGTCTTTTTAAGGACAAAGAAGATTAAGAAAGCAGCAGAGAAAGCAACAGCCCCACAGATTGCTACACCAGTTAGCTGAGTGAAAAATGAATGATCAGGATTGGTAGAAAAAATACCCACTGCCAGAGTACCCCAAATCCCACAAGTCAAGTGGACGGAAACTGCACCGACCACGTCATCAAGTTTAAATTTATCCAGTAATACAGCGGAATACACTACTAGTATTCCAGCCACAAAACCCACAAAGACAGCCGATAGAGGATTGATCACATCAGCACCAGCAGTGATACCAACCAAGCCTGCAAGCACTCCATTAAGGACCATTCCAAGATCAAGACGCTTAAAAACCAAGTTTCCGGCGAGAAATCCACCGATTCCTCCTGCACAAGCTGCAAGGCAAGTAGTTACCAATACAAAGGAGACTAATGCTGGATCTGCAGATAGCACCGAACCACCATTGAATCCGAACCAGCCCAACCAAAGTAAGAACACACCAATCACTGCTAGCGGAACACTCGCTCCAGGCTTGTCAACAGTCTTTCCGTTTACATATTTACCGATTCTTGGGCCAACTAAAATCACACCTGCTAGCGCTCCCCATCCACCTACTGAGTGAACCAAAGTACTACCAGCAAAGTCATAGAATCCCATTGCATCCAATGCTCCTCCACCCCATTTCCAACTACCTATTAGTGGGTAGACTATACCTACATATAGTAAGGTGAACACCAGATAAGCCCATAATTTCACTCGCTCTGCTATGGCTCCAGAGACAATTGTAGCAGCTGTTGCAGCAAACATAGCTTGGAACAGGAAATCTGTCCAATACGTATAACCTCCGTCCGCGTAGCCAGTAGTCACATCTGCATCTCCTGGGGAAAACCAAAACATACTCCATCCAGCTGAATCAAAACCAAACCATCCTGGGGTTTCAAATCCTGGATACATCAAGTAAAATCCCACAAAGGCATATGATAAAATACCGATAATGGGGGTAATCGTATTTTTGAATAAGATGTTTACAGTGTTTTTGGCTTGGCCAAATCCTGCTTCAACTCCAGCAAATCCCAAGTGCATAATAAACACCAAGGCAGTGGAGAGCATCATCCAAACATTGTTTGTCGTGAGGAGATTTTGTGCAATCTCGGCTGACAAATCCATTGTTGTGGCCACATCTTGGGCCAACAGTGTTGCGAAATACTTCATAGGTTAGATATAGTTAAAGAACAATTCTCAGAATTTACGATAGGTTTGATGAATGAATCAGAAATCGAATGTAATTATATTATTGCTAAAAAAACAAATCAATTTTTACGTTTTATACATTTAAAAGCAATTTTTACTATCAATTCACATCCATTTTTTACATTATTTGCAAAATTCTATAGATTTTAAGTCATTTTGAAAACTGTTTGTATTAAAAAATAATATTTGGTTAATATCTATAAAATTCTTCGAAATCGACTACACGACAGACTAATCAGAAGATTTATAGAAATAAAGCTCCCTTTTTGAAACAATATTTTAAAATAATAGAAAAAACAGGTTTTTTACGAAATAGATAGATTTTACGAAAAATATAAATTTTAAAAAAAATGATATTTTTTTTTACCCAACATTCAAAAAAGAAACAATATTTCTGACAATGCAGATAATTTTATGACCTATAGGCATAAAAAAAACCGGTATGGACCGGTTTTTACTCAAATTATAAATTACTAGACCCTACTTCACCAATCTTGCATATTCTTTGGCAAAATAGGTGAGTATTACTTTCGCCCCCGCACGTTTGATACTCAACAATATTTCAAGCATCGCTCTATCATTTTCTATCCATCCTCTTTCCGCCGAAGCCTTCACCATACTATATTCACCCGACACATTATAAGCTGCTATCGGCAAGGGGAAGTTATGTTTTAATAGGCTGATAATATCTAAATATGACAGTGCTGGCTTCACCATTAGAAAGTCCGCCCCTTCATCAGTATCTAAGTCTCCTTCGATCAAAGCTTCTTGGGAATTGGCAGGATTCATCTGATACGTCTTTTTATCTCCAAACTTGGGTGCAGAATCTAACGCATCTCGGAAAGGCCCATAGAACGCACTGGCGTATTTAGCAGTATATGACATTATGGAGGTCTCCGTATATCCATTTTCATCCAATAATTCACGTATATAACCTACTCGTCCATCCATCATATCGGATGGACCGAGGATATCGACTCCAGCATCTGCCTGTGCTAATGACATTCTGGCCAAAATCTCTAAGGTCTCATCATTCAAGATTTTTCCATCCTTCACCAAACCATCATGGCCGTCACTACTATATGGATCCATCGCCACATCAGACATCAGACAAACTTCTGGGAATTCCTTTTTGATCTCACGAAGCGCCTTCAAGTAAAAAGTTTCAGGATTATAGCTTTCTGAAGCTATAGTATCCTTCAAACTATCTGGATAAGCAGGAAAGACATCAAAAGCCTGTATCCCAAGCTTTAAACAGCTTTCGATCTCGCTAAGCATGGTATCTATGGAATATCGGTGAATTCCAGGCATGGAATCAATCGCAACCTTCCTATTGGTACCATCCACCAGGAACATTGGGAAAATGAGGTCTTTGACGGAAAGACTAGTCTCCTCCACCAGATTTCTGACAGCTTCAGATTTGCGATTTCTTCTGGGTCTTCTTAGCATTATTTAATTGAAAATTTGATGAATCTGTACAACGTCTAATTCTGTGTAATCCTTTATATATAGATCACAACTTGGCAACTGTTCTTTTGAATGACTAGAAAGCACGCCGACTACTTTCATACCTGCATTCAAACCTGCACTAGCCCCTGAGAAAGAATCCTCAAATACCAGACAATTTTCAGGTTTCACCCCAAGTTTCATCGCGCTCTTCAGATAAACCTCAGGATCAGGCTTATGCTTTGACACATCTTCTGAGGCAAGCTGGGACTGCATCTGATTCCCAATCCCAAGCGTACTGATAATCAAATCAAGATTTGCCCTTGGGGCTGAAGTTGCAACGGCCGTAAGCAAATCTTCTAATTTTAGCTTTTCAAAAAACTCCATAAATCCAGAAATCGGGTCAACTTCCGATTTGTAAATCTCTCTGAAAAGCCCTTCTTTCTCTTCTTCAAGCAAAGCCAGCTCTTCTCCCTCTATCTTCCTACCTAGGAAGTGACTTAGAATATAACCGTTATTTTTCCCGTACATATGTTCTACATACTCTGCTTCACTAGGGTTAAGGTTTCGCTTCGAAAAAAATTGTTGGAAGGCAATGGAATGAAATGGATTGGTATGACATATTACTCCATCCATATCAAATATGACAGCTTTTAACATGTGTTGGTTCAGTTTTTTATAGTCGTAAAATTAAACATAAGACACTAAAAAACCCTCCCAAGTTCCACAATATGAGGGAGGGGAGGGTTAATTCAAACAACGGACAAATACTGCCCTCTATTTTTCAAAAGTAGCTATTGTCTTCTCTATAATATCACTACACTCGTGAACCTGCTCTTCTGTCATTACCAGTGGTGGAGCAAAGCGGATGATATTTCCATGTGTAGGCTTCGCCAAAAGACCATTGTCTTTAAGAGCAATACAAATATCCCATGCGGTGCTACTTTCTTCTGAGTCATTGATGACTATTGCATTGAGAAGACCTTTGCCTCTTACTAACTTCACGAGATCTGATTTTTCTACAAGTTTCTGCATCCTCATTCTAAAAACATTACCCAACTTCTCTGCATTTTCAGCCAGTTTTTCATCTTTCACTACCTCTAGCGCTGTCATTGCTACTCGTGCACCAAGTGGATTACCACCGAAGGTCGATCCATGCTGCCCAGGTTTGATCACATTCATCACCGCATCATCTGCCAAAACAAGGGAAACAGGATAAAATCCACCTGAAACGGCTTTACCCAAAATCAAGATATCCGGTCTTACGTTTTCATGATCTACTGCAAGCAATTTCCCAGTGCGAGCTATTCCCGTTTGAATCTCATCAGCGATAAAAAGTACATTCTTCGCTTCGCATGCAGCTTTTGCTTCTTTTAGATAATTTTCACCAGGCACATACACTCCTGCCTCGCCTTGAATAGGCTCAACCAGGAATGCCACCACATCCGGGTTTGCTAGAACGGTCTTTAATGTATAAATATCATCAAAAGGGATCTTGACAAATCCAGCTGTGTAAGGACCGAAGTTTTTCCGTGCATTCTCATCATTAGAAAACGAAATGATCGTAGTAGTTCTGCCATGAAAGTTATTTTCAGCTACAACAATCTTAGCTCGATTTTCATCTACCCCTTTTTTCTCGTATCCCCATTTTCTAGCGATTTTAATAGCAGTCTCCACTCCTTCGGCTCCCGTATTCATCGGAAGCACTTTATCAAAACCAAAATAGTCAGTGACATATTTCTCGAAAGGGCCAAGCACATCATTATGAAAAGCTCGGGAAGTCAAAGTCAAAGTGCTCGCCTGCTCTATTAAAGCATCTTTGATACGAGGATGACAATGTCCTTGGTTTACCGCAGAATAGGCTGATAAGAAATCATAGTAACGCTTGCCTTCTACATCCCATAGAAAAACACCTTCGCCCTTAGCCAGTACGACAGGTAATGGATGATAGTTATGTGCACCGTATTTATCTTCCAACTCTATTGCTTGCTCACTTGAAGTGATAGTCTGCATGTTTTTCGTAATTTTGTGTACTATACAATAAGGACTCGTCAAGTCCAAATATAGTAATTGCCTTTGCCCTAACCATGAAAGATCTCAAGAAGCCTCTTCTAGCACCAGCATTAAGTTCGGAAGACTTTTATTTCAATGATCAAGGACTGATGGTTTTCACCAAAAAATATCACTTAAAACGCGGGTATTGCTGTGGGAGTGGGTGCAAACACTGTCCCTTCCCAAAAGCCTGAGATAAAAGGGAATATTTTTGAAATGCTTTGTTGCAAATCCCCGAAAAGTTCCGATATTTGCAGACTCATTACAGAAACGGATACAATTTACTATACATTACCATGGCAAAAGTTTGTGACATTACCGGAAAAAGACCTCGAGTAGGTAACAACGTCTCCCATGCAAACAACAAAACTAAGCGTAGGTTCTACCCAAATCTTCATAAGAAGACGTTCTACGTTCCAGAAGAGGATGCATGGATCACTTTGAAAGTTTGTACTAAGGCATTGAAGACTATCAATAAGAAAGGTATCACTGCGGTTTTGAAAGAAGCTCAGGATAACGGGATGATTGTAATCAGATAATCAAGGTCACGACCCTTAAATCAATACAAAGATGGCTAAGAAAGGCAATAGAGTACAAGTGATTATGGAATGCACGGAGCATAAAGCTTCTGGCTTGCCAGGTACTTCAAGATACATCACTACCAAGAATAGAAAAAATACTACTGAAAGATTGGAATTGAAAAAATTCAACCCAATCATGAAGAAAGTAACTGTTCATAAAGAAATTAAGTAATCTAGCTCGGAAGCAATTCCGTTAAAACAACAAGACCATGGCTAAGAAAGTAGTAGCAACCCTTAAAAAAGAAGGTGGCGTGTCTTACGCCAAAGTAATCAAAGCGGTAAGATCTGAGAAGACTGGCGCTTATACCTTCAGAGAAGAAATGGTTCCTTCCCCTTTGGTACAGGAAACCTTGAAAAAATAAGTTGCGAATCGCAACATAAGGCATTCTAGTCCCTCTGTCCATCGGTCAGCAGGGACTTTTTCGTTATATTCCAATTTTAAAACGCACAAGCATGGGAATCTTTGGTTTCTTTTCAAAAGACAAGAAAGAAAGCCTCGATCAAGGCCTTCAGAAATCAAGCGAAAATATTTTTACAAAACTCAGTAAAGCCGTAGTAGGCAAGTCCAAAGTTGACGACGAGGTTCTGGATGAATTGGAAGAAATTCTGATCACTTCTGATGTGGGTGTAGATACCACTATCAAAGTCATCCGACGAATTGAAGAACGAGTCGCAAGGGACAAATATGTCAATACGGCCGAACTAGACGTTATTTTGAAAGAAGAAATTGAAAATCTTCTCAAAGAAAATAACTCACAAGATCTGCTGGATTTTGATTTACCCGAGGGTAAAAAACCCTATGTGATCATGGTAGTAGGCGTAAATGGGGTGGGTAAAACAACCACCATAGGCAAACTTGCTAATCTTTTCCAGTCAGCTGGAAAGTCCGTGATATTAGGAGCTGCAGATACATTTAGAGCAGCTGCTGTCGAACAGCTGATTCTCTGGGGCGAAAGAGTCGGTGTACCAGTGGTTTCCCACGGCATGAATACAGATCCTGCATCCGTTGCATTTGATGCGGTAAAGCAAGGAGTAGATACAAATGCCGACGTGGTAATTATCGATACTGCAGGCCGACTTCACACCAAAGTGAATCTCATGAATGAGCTTGGAAAAATCAAACGTGTCATGCAGAAATTTATCCCGGATGCTCCTCATGAAATCCTATTGGTATTGGATGGGTCCACTGGGCAAAATGCATTTATTCAGGCTAAAGAATTTACTAAAGTGACAGAAATCACATCACTTGCCATCACTAAACTTGATGGAACAGCCAAAGGCGGAGTAGTAATCGGCATCTCAGACCAATTTAAAATTCCTGTCAAATACATTGGAGTAGGCGAAAAGATGACAGACTTACAGATTTTCAACCGAAAAGAGTTTGTAGATTCCCTCTTCACGAAGAAATAAAAAACCATATTTAATTAGATACCCCGACCACCATCGGGGTATTTTTTTTTTGCAAAATTTGAACTTTAATCAAACTTTAGCGTAATTTAGTATGATATCATTTTAACATCATACTAATATGGAAAAAGTAACAAAGCCTATGTCAGGATATTTCATGATCCTGTTTGTTCTTGGACTTATCATTTTTGCGGTAGCACTTTTTATTCAGCAAACAATGATAGCAGTCGGTATTTTATCAACGGTGGTGGCCTTGATCTGCCTTGGTGGGTTTTTCATTGTGGAACCAAACAAATCAATGGTTCTGCTACTCTTTGGTGATTACAAAGGAAGTGTGAAAGCAAATGGATTTTACTGGGTTAACCCTTTTATGACTAAGAAAAAAATATCACTTCGGGTGAGAAACTTTGAAAACAAACCTGTGAAGGTCAATGACAAGATCGGCAATCCAGTCATGATAGGTACCATTGTCGTCTGGCAGGTGGAAGACACATTCAAAGCTACTTTTGATGTAGATGACTACGAAAACTTTGTCCATTTACAATCTGATGCAGCAATTAGAAAAATGGCTGGACTCTATCCCTATGATAATTTCGAGGCAGAAGAAGCAGAAATCACATTGAGGTCTGGGGTTGAGGATGTAAACCATTCCCTAGAGCAAGAGATCAGCGAACGCCTTCATCATGCGGGAATTAGGGTGATTGAAGCGAGAATATCACATCTCGCCTATTCTTCGGAAATCGCTTCCGCTATGCTGCAAAGACAACAAGCCACTGCTATCGTAGCTGCTCGACAGAAGATAGTAGAAGGCGCAGTCGGAATGGTAGAAATGGCTTTGGCAGATCTTAAACTCAAAGAAATCATAGAATTTGACGATGAGAAAAAAGCGGTGATGGTATCCAACCTAATGGTAGTCCTTTGCTCGGACAAGAGCGCCAGCCCTGTGCTTAATGTCGGAACATTAAATCAATAGCAAAAATGGCCAATCGGATTTTCAAAGAAAGCCAAACTTACCTAGGCAGCTGGGTCATGTATGCAATCATCTTAACCGAGTTGCCAATACTGATATTATTGATTGTATTATATGCCACTTCTGATGACAAACATGAAATGGCAATTGCCCTGGGTGTAGTTCTAGGTACAATGGTTTTGATTTTCGGTTTAATTTTCAATCTGAAATTGGAGACTCGAATCGACAGAGACAGTGTTTCCTTCAGATATTTCCCATTCATTCTAAAATGGAGACAATTTCCAAAAGAAGTAGTTAAATCCTACGAAGTGATCAAGTATAGTCCAATCACAGATTATGGCGGATGGGGATTTAAGGGTAACAGAACCACCAGAGCATACTCTGTGCTCGGTGATGAAGGTCTTCTTTTGGATGTAGGAGAAAAGAAAAAAATATTGATAGGAACAATGAAGTCTAAAGAATTAGCGGACTTTATGGAAAACTGGATGGAGAAATAAGTTATGCCTAAGAAAAAAGCATTTGCACTACGGCTGGATGAGAATATGATGAAAGCGCTGGAAAAATGGGCAGCTGAAGAGTTCCGTAGTACCAATGGCCAACTCGAATGGATCATCCGAGAATCTCTAAAAAAAGCAGGACGCTTACCTAAAAGAGATAGGTCAGAGCCCGACTCAGAATAAACTATTAGCAGAATTGAGCGTTTACCTTTAAACAAATAACAGATAAAATCACCAAAACTATGAAAAAGTTAATAGTTGCAATATTTCTACTAGGCGGAATGACTCATCTGTCTTCCACTGAAGCTATAGCCCAAGAAGTAAGTATTACCGAGGTAAATACCAAGGTTCAAGAAAAAGTCGAAAAGGCAGAAGCAAAGCTTGAAAAGTACCGAGAAGACCATAAGAAAGCTTTAGAAAAACGTCGAGACTTAAGGGAAGGTTTTGAAAAGGATAATTCCGCAGGCAAGCTTTCTCCAAATGACATAGAGAAAGTCACCAAGAAAATTGATAAGCACTCTAAATCAATAGAGAAGCTAGAGAAAAAGATGGGGAAACTGGAAGAGTTCATCAACGAAAACTCCTAGAGAAGCGCTAATGCGCTAGTCCATTTCAGGAACATAAAGCAATTCTTCCTTTTCGAAGTCATATAGAGTGAGCGATCTCAGTTCATAATAGGCCATCCAAAAATCCCGCAGTGATGTGTAAAAGGCTCTTTTATTAGAGTCTTTTTCATTTTGGGCAATATTGAGATTGGTTATAGTAACATTGCCTGTCTGATATCTTTTAAGCGCAATATCGTATCGTCGCTGGGCTACATCGTCAGCTACTTTTGTGACATTTAATCGCTGCTTGATCATCAGGAAGTTTTTTGCCATCGTGAAAATTTCTTGCTCAAAATTGATCAGCTCCTGCTCTACTGTATAATTAACCAATTCCTGATTTGCCATTGCCATTGACATACTGGCTTTATTTCTTCCCCAGTCCAAGATAGGAATCGAAAAACCAAGGCTTACTAACGCCTGAGTATTGGGATTCTGATAGAGATCGGGGAAATTAAATGCAGCATTATTGTACCCATACCTAGCATTCAGTTGAACTTGGAATCGTTGTCCTTTTGCTTGGGCCACTTGTGATTCTGCTTCTATTTTTTGTCGATCATACTCAACTGCTTCTGCTCTATTTTGAAATGCCAGGTCAATTGCTTGTTCTACATTCACATCAAACTCTGGGATATTAATTGGGGAAACAAGATTGAGCTTAGAAGTCTGATTCAAGCCAATGAAAGAATTCATAGCAAATGCAGCACTTTCTAAGGAAAGCTGGGCCTCTGCCATCGCCTGTTGTGCATTAAGTACCGTTAATTCAACTTGCAAAAGATCATCTTCTGGCGTTATTCCTCGCTCATTTCTCCTCTTTTCAATCTCAAAAATATCTTCGGTATTCTTGAGATTTGTGGTTGCAATCTCAAAATTGACTTGTGCAGTCAAGTACTCAAAATACAATTGTGTGACGTATATTGAAACCTCCTCCATCTCTTGCACATATGCACGCTTACTCTCTTCATACAGTAGCGGTTCAATCATTTTATCCCACTTATACTGATTGTATGCGAAAATTGGCTGCTGCAAAGCCACATTTACTGGCACTCCTGAATACCTTGTCTGCGGCTCACCTGGATTAGAAAGAAAATTATCAAATCTGTTAGTTGATGTATTGACCGAAATTATTCCCCCGGTTAGTCCTATCACCTGTTCTAGTCCCAAACCCAAATCCATCAAATTTTGCTTCACAGGGAGAAAAGCAATCGAACCGTCTGGCTGCGTGATATTATTGAACGATTGGGAATATTGAGGAATTGTACCTGAAATTCGCAACTGAGGATTATAATTTGATTTGAACCGTCTATACTGCCAATAGCGGTTCTCTCTCTGGGTTTTTGCACGAAGAGCCGCGGGTGAATTATCCTTAGCCTGTTGTACCAGCTCTTTTAAGGTAAAAGTTAGCGTTTCTTGAGCATCAGCAAATCCGACAGTCGCACCTAAAATAGGTAGTATAGAAAGAACTTTAATAAAAAGTATTCTTCTGAGGTTCATATAGGCAATTTTTAGAATTGAAAAAGGAAAACTATTCACATCAACTAAAATACTGATTGATTTCCCACAAACAAGAAACTTATTGCGTTTCAAATCCTAAAAAATCTAAAAAGGCAAAATTTTCACTTTTCCTACGCTCCTTTTCACCCAATGAGTAACTTGCGAACTGATTAATATCATCGATGAAATCCATTATCAGTTTTGTTATTCGCTACATACCTAGACCGTTATTACAGCGAATAAGTCCTTTTGTGATGAAAGTCTTTGCACAGATGAATTCTGGCAAGGATGTATCCTGCCCAGTTTGTGAGCATAGTTATAAGAAATTTTTGCCATATGGACGAATTGCAAGGCCAAATGCACTTTGCCCAAATTGCTTGTCTCTTGAACGTCATCGATTGATGTGGCTTTACCTTAAGGAAAAAACAGAATTTTTTACAGCCCCACTTCGAGTGTTGCATGTAGCACCAGAGCATTGTTTTATTGAGCGGTTTGAAGCCTTAACAAACTTAGACTACATCACCGCAGACATTGAATCACCTCTAGCAAAAGTAAAAATGGATGTACACGATATTCCATTTCCTGAAAATAGTTTTGACGTCGTCTTTTGCAACCATGTCTTGGAGCATGTAGAAGATGACTTAAGAGCCTGTGCTGAGTTCAATCGTGTATTGAAACCAAGTGGTTGGGGGATACTCCAGTCACCTGTATACCCTATCGAAAAAACCTTAGAGGACAAGAATATCACTGATGCTTCAGAACGGGAACGTGTCTTTGGACAGCGAGACCATGTGCGCAAGTTTGGAAAAGACTATACAGAGCGCCTTAGAAAATCAGGAATACTGATCGAAGAGAATTTATTTGTGAAAGCCCTATCTCCTGAAATAGTAAAGCAAAATGCACTTCCCGCTGAAGAGGTGATCTTTGTATGTAGAAAGGGGAATTAACCTTTGACCAATTTTCTAAAAAGCTCTAATGGCAATCCGATGCCATATGACCAAAGTTGGGCGATAGAAGTGATCCAACTCAAAAATCCAACTTTCGCAGATTTATATTGAATCGCTGACGAGAGTAATACACATGTGCTCCAGATTAAAAACAGGATTGTTGTGAGTTGAAACAAGGGTTTATTCACAAAATAGAAAAGCGGAATAGTCAGGCAAAAAAGCAAAAAACCCGTAGGCAACCAATGAACAAGCTTGATAGCGCCAGGGTGAAACCTTGACACATTCACTCTATTTCTACCAAATGAAAATGCTTGCTCAGCAAATGTAAGAACTGTGTTTTTCCGCTTGTGATACACGAAAGCTTCTTCAACCAATTCAAGACGGAATCCTGCCTTCTTTATACGGATACTCCATTCGATATCCTCTCCCTGATTTGGATCTACAAAACCACCCGTGACCTCAAATACTTTTCGAGATACACCCATATTAAATCCACGGGCTTGATACTTAGATGGATCTTTCATTTTACCACGAATACCGCCCGTAGTCCAAAAGGATGTCATGGCAAAATCCATCGCTTTTTGCAAAGCAGAAAAATCATCATTAGCAGCATCTGGACCTCCAAAAGCATCAAGATTTCTACACTGGATGGCACTCGCGAGCTTACTTAAATAATCGGAAGGCAAAATCACATCAGAATCCAGCACGGCAAAAAAATCCCCTTCGGCGATTTTCATACCATTGTTTCTGGCAAATCCTTGCCCAGTGTTATTTTGAACTAAATATTGGATTGAAAGATCAGCTCTAAATCTTTCAATAATATCTCTAGAATCAATACTGGAACCGTCCTCGATCACTACAATTTCAAAATCCACATAGCTCTGTTTTATTAGGCTTTGTAGTAATTCGCATAACTCTTCAGGTCGATTATAAACCGGTATGATTACCGAAAACTTCATCAAAAGTCAAAGTTTATCTCTTCATCAATTTTATATTCTGTCTCCTTGGACTGATTGGAAGTCATCAATTCGGCAATAAATCCAGTCACGAATAACTGTACTCCGATAATCAAGGCAACCAATGCTAAAAAGAATAAAGGCTGCTCAGTGATTTCCCGTACTTTATGACCTTTACTTAATCCATAAACTTTTTCAAAAATCAACCAACAGGTAATAATAAAGCCTGTCAAAAAAGAAAAACTCCCTAAAAAACCGAAAAAATGCATGGGCTTCTTTTTATAGCGATGGACAAAAGAAACAGAGATTAAATCCAAAAACCCATTCAAGAAACGTTCAATTCCAAATTTAGAATACCCATATTTTCTTGCCTGATGCTGAACCACTTTTTCTCCTATTTTGCCAAATCCATTCCACTTGGCAAGTAAGGGGATGTATCTGTGCATCTCTCCATAGATCTGAATATTCTTTACAACCTTGAGACGGTAGGCTTTCAACCCACAATTAAAATCATGCAATCTGATGCCCGAGATCCATCGTGTCACCCCATTAAAAAAGCGGGAAGGGATAGTTTTGCCAATTGGGTCATGACGCTCTTTTTTCCAACCAGATACCACATCAAATTTCCCTTCAGTAACCATTACATACAATCCGGGGATTTCGTCTGGATTATCCTGTAGATCAGCATCCATAGTGATTACGACATCACCACATGCCTTTTTAAACCCCGCATCAAGCGCAGCTGACTTCCCATAGTTTCTGGTAAAATTGATTCCTTTCACCTCATTAGAATCATGAGATAGTGAATTAATAATACTCCATGAGTTGTCAGAACTACCATCATTTATAAAAATCAACTCATAAGAAAAGCCGTGATCATGCATGACACGGCTAATCCATTGAGTTAATTCAGGCAGTGACTCCTCTTCGTTAAATACAGGAACTACAACTGAAATTTGGGGCATAATTTAATAATCGAGAGACTTATCTTTTTTCTTTAAGATCGCTCCCAAAATTAAGGCAACTATTGCGTAAAAAATCAAAATAAAGCCAAAACCTTTTAATTGTCCGGTAACCGTAAAACCATCCAATGTCGCCTTTCGCATTTCTTCTAATTGCTCAGGCGGTAAGGAATCTGCAGAAGCACCAAATTTCTCCATTGTGTCCAATGTAGTTTGGAAAGTCTGATCCGCAAGTACTTGTGGAAGTGAAGGGTCTACTACCTGATAAAGAAGCATAAGACCGATTGTGCCTATCAAAGCTGAGATAACCAAAGAAATAAAACTAAAGTTAAAGGCACTACCAAATGACATGAAGCCTCCCCGTTCATTTCGATATTGAATACCAAAATAAATAACTAATGCCACCGCAATAGCCAGCGACACCAAGCCAAACCATCCTGATGCCAATAAAGATGAATCTACAAAATAAGCCAAAAAGGTAATAGCCAAAGACACTAAGCCAATTGTTAGCCCTGGCTTTATTGCTGCCTGAAAAGGGGATTGTTGTTCTTCCATGAGTTCGTTAGTTAGGATTTTTCCTCAAAATAATAGATATAATAATAGTAAAAAACAGACCAGGAATGATTTTCCACAACGCATCATTCAACGCTATGTCAAATGGAACCATATTTTTGATACTTTCCAAGGTCAAATCAAACGAACTTTCACCGACCTGGGCGATTATAGAGTCTTTGCTTTTTGCTAATACTTCAAGCTTAGAAAGTTTTATTTGATCAAATAAATCAGGATGTATTAGTAACAGAATCCATATGCCAACTAAAGAAATTACTGATTCTAACACATAGGTAACAAATCCTACCGACATGCCCTCTGCAAAAGATAAATAGCCATTATTGCTATACTCTTTGAAAAATTTGATGGCTAGAAAAATAGCGATCGGTGTAATAACATACCCAAATATCAGATTCAAATTAGTAGGATCTGGATATAAGAATGAAAGAGCGATAAAAGCAAGGATACTTAATACACCCGCTATACTTCCAAATTTGTAGGATGAACTAAAGTACTTATACATCCACTTCTATTAACTGACCTTTTTGAATCACATATTTTACCTGGCCTTTTAGAACTTTTCCATACCATGGTGAATTAGAAGAAAGAGATTTATTTGACTTTTCATTGTAAGTCCATTCGGCTTCTGGATCAAAAATTGTCCAAGACTGAGTTAATTCATGAGGCAGTAATTCCTTAGGTCCAGTCGTGATCTTTTCAATTAAAAGAGCCCAACCAAGTTCTTTTTCAAGTAAAATCATTGCTGGAAGAAATGTTTGTAAACCTACCATTCCAAAATTAGCCAGATCAAATTCCATAAACTTAGAATCTCGATCTTCTGGCTGATGATTACTTACCAATGCATCGATTGTTCCATCCTTGATACCTTCAATCAAAGCTTCTCTATCTAAATCCCCTCTGAAAGGTGGTAGTACTTTAAGATTTGGATCAAAATCCATTAAGTCTCCATCAGTGAAAAGCAATTGATAAATCGATACGTCCGCAGTTACATTAAGACCTTCAGCTTTTGCCTCTCTTATAAGATTTACTCCCTTTGCTGTATTGATTGTCTGAAAATGAACACGTCCCCCTGTATATCGAATGATTTCAAGATTTCTCTGAATTGCCACATCTTCTGCCAAATTTGGAATACCCTTCACCCCGAGCTTGGTAGAATTTTCTCCCTCGTGCATGTGCCCGAAAATGGCTAATAAAGGATCATAAGCATGGTCAAAGAGTACACCATTAAACTTTTGGAGATACTGAAGTATCTTCATATATCGGTCTCCATTTGCTAAAGGCTTCAACCCTTCTCCAAAAACAGAAACACCTGACTGATGATGCATATCAAGAATTTCGGTAAAATTTTCACCATCAGTATCCTTCGTTACTGCACCCTGAATCAAGAATTCAGGAGTATATCTTTTGGCTCGATTCAGCACAAAATCAACATCTCCTTTGGACTGAATAACTGGAAGAGTATTCGGCAAGATTACAGCTGCTGAAAAACCACTTGCGGTTAACGATTCAGCTAGGCTTTCAATAGACTCCTTATATTCCAGCCCTGGCTCCCCCATACCACACCTAAGATCAATCCAACCTGTTGATAATAGCCACCTAGATGCATTTATTTCCTGATCGGATTTTGATGTATTGCTAGCAGAAGCAAGCTTAAACTCTCCATTTTCAAAAACATAATCCTTTGATTCTTCTAAACCATCAGGATGAATAATACGGAGGCCTTTAAATAGAATAGACATTAAATTTACTTTGATGCAAAGCTGCAATAATATTCTAAAAATGAAAAATAGTATTACAAAATAAGGCTTTTATAAAACGCAAAAAGCCAGCTATAAAAGCTGGCTTTAGAATAAATGAGGCGGCGACCTACTCTCCCGGGTGTAACCCCAGTACCATCGGCGCTGCAGGGCTTAACTTCTCTGTTCGGGATGGGAAGAGGTGGGACCCCTGC
>NZ_JAXRUT010000036.1:0-50584 GCF_035156405.1 Algoriphagus aurantiacus
TCTCCAAGGACTTGAAAGCATTGCTTCAAATCCTGAGACCAATTGTTTGACTTCAATAGAATTTCATGAATTGAACTTATGACCTCAAGAAATTGCCGTTGTTCTTCAATACCCCTTTCCTGGTTGTACCTTTCAGTCAGATCAATTGCAGTTACAATTTCAGCTTTTTTACCATCAAAATTTATCAGATTACTCTTGATCTGTACGTGAATGACACTTCTATCCTTCTTTTGATGTCGGAAAAGCCCCTGCATAAAGGTCTCGGTTCTAGAACGTGCCTCTTCTACTGCATTTTCTAATTTTGGAATATCCTCTATGGGCCGTATATCCTTGATCGTCATTTTTAAAAACTCCTCTTCTGTATACCCATAGTGACGGACAGCTTCCTGGTTAACTGACAGAAATTCATAAGTTTTCAGATCATAAATCCACATTGGAAATGGAGCCAGATCAAATATTAAGTTGTAAGATTCGGGATTTCTTATGGTCAAGTTTTCAACAGACATTTTTCCTTATTTATTATAAAAGGTCGGATACTGCAAATATATCAATCTATAATTTAAATAATTGAAAAAGGTATTAGAAATACTGACAAATAAACGAATAATTATGTGTCTTTTTCTAAAAAAAAAATTCGATATCCAAGTAAATTAAAATAATAACGCTATAATTTTGGTAGCAAGGAAATTGAATAGTTGTTGGACAATATTTTAAGTGCATTATAATCCCCAGACTGAGGTAGTAATTACGCAATAGTTAACCCCTTTCTATATACAGTATTATTAACTAGAGTCAACTATTAAAAAGGTTTTATTCAACTGAAAATCAGTAGTTTAACACTTATTTGAAATGATATTACCACAATACTATCAGATTTCCATTAAACTCGTGTAGCACACTGAAATTACACAATAAATAAACAATGTAAATATTTCAAGAACTAAAATAAATAAAAAATAATTAATTTATTTTCGCATGCTAAAATTGACTCAAGATACATAATAGGGTATTGACAATGCATTTATTTTTTACAATCTTCTAAAACCATGAAATTGAAAGTAAAAATCAGCAACTCCTTTTATATAAAACTAAATGATTTTCACAAAATGTAATTTACATTTCAGCCCAATTTAATATTATTTTTTTGAATATAATATTAAAATTATCTTATTCATCTTGATATAATTGTCTATTTATAGACATCATACATACATTAAATTTTAAACTTGATTATGAGATTTTATTTCACATACATTTGAGCTGTGCATTTTCAATAAAGATGATTTATGTCATCCAAACAAATGCTTTAAAAACCCTCTAATACAATTAAACTATGAAGATCAATTACAAAATCCTCCCAGCCATCGCTCTACTTGTAGTAGGTCTTGCATTCAGTGCGACTGCGCAAACTGGCGATCCAGTAGAAGGAACAGCAACTGCAACTGCTACTATTATCACTCCATTGACGCTTACACATGTAGCTGATATGAATTTCGGAAATATCACGGCTACAACAGCTGGAGGAACAGTGATACTAGCTCCAGCAGGCGGAAGAACTGCTTCCGGTGTACAGTTACCTGGAACTACAGGAACTGTGGCAGCTGCTTCGTTTACCGTTGCCGGAGAAGCGAGTTATGCTTACACGGTTAATTTGCCTACTGCGCATACAATAACCAAAGCAGCCAGTACAGAAACAATGTCACTAGGAACCTTTACTAGTAGCTTGGTAGATAATACAGCTTCCCTGGACGGTACTGGAGCTGGTGCGTTTACGGTAGGTTCGACTTTGACTGTTGGTGCAAGCCAAGCAAGTGGTACCTATACTAACGCGACAGGTTTTACAGTATCTGTGGTGTACAATTAATCACCAGTAAATTTTATTGAATGTACCCCGAGGGATTCCTCGGGGTACTTTTACCATTAGAATATGAGCATACATATGAAATACGCAGGATGGTTGTTTGGAATGTTGATACTCCTTACGGATTTAAATCAGACCTATGCTCAAGGGGATTTGATGATCTATCCAAGACGCTTGATATTTAGTTCGAATCAAAGGTCAATGGACATTACCTTGGCCAATTCAGGATCGGATTCATCTTCTTATGCTTTATCTTGGAAAAATTACCAAATGTCTCCTTCAGGTCAGTTTATAGAAATTTATGAACCGGATTCAGGACAGTTTTTTGCCGAATCGGCACTCCGTTTTTATCCCAGAGAAGTTACCCTTGCCCCGGGAGAATCTCAAAAAGTAAGAGTTCAACGGATCAATAGCAGACCTATGGCAGCAGGGGAATATCGCAGTCACCTGGAGTTTAGATCAAGCAAACCCATGGAATCCATTCAGGCGCCGCCAACAACGGGTGTCCAAGAAGGAATCCAGACCAAACTTAACATGCATTTGGCTATCACTATTCCGGTTATCATGGAAATAGGAGATATCCATGCTCAAGTGACTCTAGACAATGCGATACTTGTTATTTCGGAAGACAGGAGACACAATCTTCAATTTGATATCAATCGAAGTGGCAGCAAATCCTCATTTGGAGATTTTATCCTTTCTCACAAAAGCCCTGATGGAAAATTAACTCAAGTGGGTCTGGTAAAAGGCGTCGCTGTGTATACTCCTATAGGAAGCAGGCGCTATTCAATTCCTTTGGCTATTGAGGAAACTGATATTTTGAATTCAGGAACATTACTTCTTGAATATGTTTCTCAAAAAAGGCGCAGGGAAGTATTGGCAAGTTTGGAATTTCCACTCGCTCAGTTACAGTCAAAACTAAACTAATGACCTCTAGGCATTATGCTAAAAGAAAATTAACATTTCAGTCATTAGGATTTCTTTCCTTTTGGAGATTTCTTTTGTTCATTTTCGTAAGTGTACTCCCTATAGTTTCAGAAGCGCAAATTCAAATATATCCGGAAAGCCCGCTCAACTTTGGAGATATGATCCTTTCAGAGACTAGCGGGACAGTGACTATTAATCCCGCGGGAGATCGAACTGCTACCGGAAATATCATTTTATTGAACAACTCTGAAATCAATCCTTTGATTTTGAGTGTGGAAGCTCCCTATGGGTCTAATATTCAGATCCAATTTGGCACTGAGCAATTACTTTACGGATCAAATGGAGGGCAGCTAGGACTAACTCTAAATGCCTCAAATCCTGTTTCCCCTTTTACCAGCTTGGCAACACCACCCCAAAGGACAACAATTTATATTGGGGGCACCTTGTCACTCGGAACAAGATCTACTTCTCCTGCGGGAGTTTATTCAGGATCGGTAACTCTGGTTTTCATACAGGAATAAATCAAACTACTGAATTTCATGGGAAGCCAAAACATGCGCAGGTTTTTCAAAAAACCCAGACTGGGGATTCTGACTCTTGGGTATATTATTTTTTTTCAAGCATTACCTCATTCCGCCTTATCTGAATCTAGGACATTTGATCACGTTTTGATTTCCTTAAGAGCATCAAAACTAGGAACCAGCGAAATCCCTGGATTGATTGAGGGGCAGACACTCTATCTGTCTGTCACTGACCTTTTCGATTTTTTAAAAATTAAATCCACATCTATATCTGATGGTATAATTGAGGGATATGTAATGGATCAGAATGATGTTTATCACATCAATTTATACGAAAACAAGATTACCTATAAGGACAGCATTTATATTCTACCTGCAAGAGCATTACAGCAGATGGACGGGTTTGTTTTCCTGAATTTAAACTCCTTTGGGGAGGTGTTTGGCCTATATTGTGAGTTTGATTATAGAAGTTTGGCTGTTACCCTCAATACTGAATTGGAACTACCAATCTACAGACAAATCCGTAGAGATTTGATGCGGAAAAATATGGGAATAGGCCAAATTGACAACGCAGATACAGTCCTTCGCAATAAATATTCACTACTAAAGTTGGGAGGCCTTGATTGGGATTTATCCATGAATAAATGGGTTGGACTGGCACCAAAGGAGGAAGGAGAATCTAAAAACTCATCAGTTCCGTCACGAGGATCATTGAATCTAGGAGGGGAGCTTGCTTATGGAGATTTTCAAGCGAGAATCACTTGGTTTGGCAGTCCAAAACTGGATTATAGAAATTTAAATTTTAGGTGGAAAAAAGTCCTGACTAATCAAAAAGTGCTTTCCCAGATTACATTGGGAAGGATAAATGGTGTATCATTTTCTTCGATTTTTCAGCCGATCACTGGAGTCACCCTTACAAATGCTCCTCCTGTCGCTCGAAAAGCCTTTGGGTTTCACACCATCAGGGATTTTACACGCCCTTTTTGGATAGTGGAGCTCTATCTCAACAATGAACTAGTAGACTTTGTCAAAACTGACGAAAGCGGGCTTTATCTTTTTGAATTTCCACTGAATTACGGAACCAACAAGCTTCAACTGAAATTTTATGGTCCCAATGGAGAGGAAGAAATTCAAGAGGAATCCTTGTTTGTGCCCTTTATTTTGCTTCCAAAGAAGGAATTGATTTACCAGATCAATGCAGGAGTGGTGCATGGCTCGAAGTTTGAAAAAATTGTGAATGCTCAATTAAATTATGGATTGACAAAAACAATTACGCTTGGAGCGGGATTAGAGTATTTTTCAGGATTGGGAGATCGTCTCTTAATACCCAGGCTTACATCCTCCACTAAGCTTGGGAAGAATATGATGCTTTCTTCGGAATGGTTGCCTGGTCTCCAAACATCTGGAGTTTGGAATGCCCGGACAAATAAGGGAATAGTCTTAGATTTGAGTTTTGAAAATCTAAAAGAAGGCCAAGAAGCATTTCCACAATTGAGGTACCTGAGTCTCTTGAGATTTTCAGGAATGATTCCCTTTAAAACAAAAAGAAAAGTCTACAGCTCGAGAATCAACCTTACGGAGTTTGTTTATCCCAGTTCTATAATCCAAACTCTCCAATGGTCAATAAATGGAGATCTATTTGGTGCATTTTCTAATTTTTCCACTTATGCATCAAGATATAACGGGGAGATTTTCCTAACCTCCACACTTCAGCAGACTTACAGATTACCCGCTAATTGGCGTTTGAATGGTAGAGTTCAAGTCAATTTCCAAAGGATGGATTATAGTAATCTGATGATGGGATTTGAGAAGGCCTTATCTAGGGATCTTCGAATAACTTCTTTTTATCAGACTGACTTTAAGATCCGAAAACCGCTTATGGGATTTAGTCTTAAGTTTAATTTGGGGATCTTTCAAGGAGCTACCAATTCAAGGCTACAAGGAGACCAATTGCTGATCAATCAATCATTGATGGGTTCAGTATCGCATGATGAGGTTAGCCGGAATCTAACTTTCTCCAGCAGATCAGAATTAGGCAGATCCACATTAATCATCCTCCCATTTTTAGACATCAACAACAACGACATAAAAGATAAAGATGAACCCTACCAGTTTGAACTGTCGGTAAAAGTAAAAGGAGCTAGTCCCTCCAAGGATCCCAATTCTGGAATAACCCGTATCAAAAATCTAATTCCTTACGAAGATTATCTCATCGAGCTGGATGAAAATTCTCTTGCAGATATTTCTTGGAGACTTGACCACAAAAAGATTCAACTGAATATAAAGCCCGGAAACTCTAACAAACTGGAAGTCCCAATCAAGGTGGTACATGAAATCGAAGGGAAAGTATTGCTAAACAATGAAGCTCTAGGAGGGATAAAGGTTCAGTTTTTTAATCATCAAAATCGACTGATAAAAGAGGTTGTTTCCCAGCGTGACGGCTCATTTTACTATTCAGATTTGAAAACCGGTAGTTATACTTTTCAACCTGATACTAGCCAGTTAGAAACACTGGGAATGACTTGGCATCCAAAAAAATCATATATCCAGTTTGAGGAAGGTAGCCAAGGAGAGTATAGTTCGGGCTGGGTGATAAAATTGTCAAAAACATAAAACGTAAAGCTATCCAAGAGTAATTAGAGAGTTTGATGATAACCTACTTATTGCAAAATCCGATGATGATGACCTCCTACTAACGATTTATGCTGACCCTTTTCCGCTAACAAGATCTTGCTCTACCGGAAATTATTTAGGGCCTGCTGAAAAACTCAAGCCGCCCAAGTTATAAAACCCAGTCCAGATTCGCAGTTGGACTGGGTTTTTGATTTCAGAGAGACAGGCGTTGTTCTTATACCGGAATTAAGCTTGTAATTCAGCCATTCCCATGCTGAAAAACTCAGACATACCAGTGCCATCCCGGCCAGTTTGACCAGGTTCAGCACTAGGATTATGGAGGCAATCCAGGATTGGCTGGTGTTTTTGAGTCTTGCCCTGATCCGGTTCATTCCGTATCCGTTTTTGGCCTGACCAAACTTCCCCTCAACTGGGTTCCTCTCTCCGGGTCTTACGTGGTTTGCCACTGCCTTTGCCGAAGGACGGCCTAAGGGTTTGGCCGCCAGTCGGATGTTTAGGTCCTTCAGCCACTTCCTGTTTGTCCTGGTACAGTAGATCTGGTCTGCCAGTACTTTTTCAGGATAAAAGCCGAAACGTTTTCTGTAATTTTCCACATAGTCTTGCAGGTGGCTCCCTTCGTTGAAGGCATCCCAGGAGATGGTATCCAGAAACGAAAACCCGTCTACCAGACTCAGGTGGATCTTGGCTCCGAACTCGGTCTTTGCCCTGGCCTTCCCCCGGACGATGGGGCGGATATGTGGCTGATCGATACTGACTATCCTATGCTCCACCTGATGAATTCCGGCTTCAAACATCTTCAGCTGCTGGGCATATACGGTCTGGATGATCCAATACCTGCGCTGCAGCCGAGGAGACAACGGAAACAGGGTAAAGCCATCGAGCTGTTTTTCAATCGTTTTGAAGTTCCTCCTGAGGTATTGAAGCTGGGATTTGATGCCTTTGAGGATGACTTTCCTAGAGGGGTTTCTATTTTGGGCTACCTTCAAAAAGTACTTTCTGGCTATTTTACGGTAAGTCCGGGGCTTCTTCCCCTGTGGATTTTCCGCATGGAGTTCATCGATGATCGCTTCTGTGATCTCCCGGGATCTGTTCAGCAATCCCACATCGGTGGGATAGGCTATGTCCTGGGGACAGGCAGTGGCGTCATAGATTACTTCGCCTTTGTTGGTGCAGGCTACCGCATCCCCATCGGGACAGGGAGAGGCTTTATCTTTTTTTTTACAGTGCCGGCCTTAGAAAATTTAGGAATCTTACCGTTCATCTCAGCGAGCAGTTCTTCTCCGAGGCGCTTTCTGACATCCACAAACAGCGAGGCATCGAAAGGTGGTTTTTTGATATAGGAACTGTAGCCGAGAAAATATTGCAGGTACATGTTTTCGGTGATCTGGGTGACCGTCTCCCGGTCGTCCAGGTTGAGCATGTGCTTGATGATCACCGCCCCGATCAATACTCTGGGGTTTAGCGCAGGCCTTCCTGTGGATTTAGGCGGATTACGTTTGTTGAATAGGTTTACCAGCCCGTCCCAGGGAATCTGTGAACTGAGCACAACCCAGCGGTTGGAGGGATCCAGACCATTATAAAAAGGGGTTTCAAATCCTGAAAAGGAAAGTTGACTTTGGCTGGTGTATTCGCTGCGTGGTGCACGCCTTTTGGGAGTCTTTTGCATAGTTCCTTGCACTTGGCTTCCCTTAATTTCTAAATATAATCCCTTGATTCAATCATATGCCCACTTTTTTATTTTCTAAGCAGACCCTAATTACTATTCAAAATTTCGATTATGTTATTACTGTTTAATGGTTTGTGATAAAATTTTTTAACGCATGAATATTGTTTGGCTCTTTCTATATCACTCTTGTCTATTGATGATGACAAAATATACAGTGTAATGTTTTGGTAAGCGCTCAATTGGCTGGAATCTATTTCGTCCAAAAAGCCCCATCCGTCTAAGACGGGCATGTTCAAATCTAAAAGAATAATACATTTGGAAGAAGCTTCAAGATGGTCTTTTAATTTATTCAAGCCTACTTTCCCGTTTTCGCAGTGAATAACAACTAAAGGACTATAAACTTTACCCATCATCTTCTCTACAATTAAACGAAGGAGTGGGTCATCATCTATTATGAAAACAGTTTTATTCATTGTTTCTATTTAGTTGGATATATTGAGATTCTTCTGTGATCTTTCTTACGATAGCATCCATTTCATCAGAAGAAATTCTTAATTGATTGAGCCAAAACGTCAAATCATCCAAACTATCCCGTTGAGTTTCAATTAAATTGATAATTCCCAAAATTCTTGATAGCGGAGCTCTTACTACATGTGATTGTGTCCAGGCAATGTTTTTTAATTTTTCATTTTGTTGTTCAATCGTTTTGACATGATCTATGATGGTTGTTATGTCAGTAGATTGCACAATGATGCCTTTTCTGCCTGTATTGAATATCATTTTTTTTAAGGATAATTCAACCTTAATCTCCTCTCCATTTTTCTTCAGTTGTGTAAATTGGTTATTAGCGTTCTGAGCAGGGATATCCACCAGTTTTCCTATCAATAACTCACTTTCTTGAGCCGGATGTAAATCCATTAAAGTAAGTGATAGACATTCATCAAGCGAGTATCCGTACTTTTCAATTGTTGCTTCATTGACATCTAAGATTCTAAAATTATCTGGATGCAGCAGCCACATAGGCTGTGGGCTAAGGTTGAATAGGCTTTTGTAATTTTCACGCTCTCCCTCTAACTGGCTTGTGAAATTCTTTCTGGAAAGTGAGAAATCGATACTTTTTTGAAGTAAACTTGGATTAATTTCATCCTTGATCAAAAAGTCATATACACCTAGTTCGATACTTTGCCTGGCAAGGTTTACATCCCCGTATCCTGTTAATACAATTATTGGCGTGTTTTTACAGATTTTCAACATTTCGTTGATGAGTTCAATACCGCTTAAACCGGGTAAATTTAAATCCAATAAGATTGCAGTGTATTCGTTGTTCTGTTGTATTAAGTCTTTCTTCGCGGCATCAAAGTCAATACAATGTTGGATATGTATTTTTTTATAAGATTCAATTAAAAAATCCTCTACCAAAATAAAGTCTCCCTCATTGTCTTCTATGACCAAAACGGAAAGATTGCTATTCTTCATATTCTATTGCGTATTACATTATTCAGATAATACTGATAGCTGCAACCAAAACTCTTCAATTTTCAGAACAGCTTCCATAAACTCTTCCATTTCCAATGGCTTTTTCACATAGCTGTTACAGTAGTTTTTGTATGCCTTTTCAATGTCTTTTTGATTGGAGGAAGTAGTGAGCATAATTACCGGTATTTTTTTTAAGCTTTCATCCTGCTTAATATCTTCTAATACTTCCAGCCCATTGAAGATGGGGATATTAATGTCCAATAAAATTATATCTGGTCGGTGAGCATTGGAGAACTCTCCCTTTTGGTATAAAAAGTCCAAAGCTTCCTGCCCATTTCTGGCAACACTAACTTGAGTCACTACTTTGCTCTCTTCAAATGCCTCAAGTGTGAGTAGAATATCGCCTTCATTGTCTTCTACAAGAAGGATATGTGCTAATTTTAAATTCTTTGTGTTCATATAATCTGATTATTTGTTTTTTGCAATTGTAAAATAAAAAGTAGTGCCTTCGCCCACTTTTGATTCAAGCCAAATCTCACCTCCAAGGAACTCTACACTCCGCTTGGCAATGGATAGGCCAATACCGGTACCATCGTATTTCTTTCTATTGTGAAGCCGTTGGAAAATGACAAAGATTTTGTCGTGGAACTTTTCATCAATGCCAATTCCATTGTCTTTTACAGCAAACTCCCACAGGGTCTCTTTTTCTTTAGCAAGAATTTCAATGCGGGGGGGAACGTTTTCTTTCACGTACTTTAAAGCATTGTCAAGTAAACTATGAATAACCTGAGTCATGGGTACCCTCATCGTTTGTAGAATGGGAAGCCCGTCAAATGTAATTGAGGCAATCTTTTCAGCGATCACTTTTCTTCTCAATTGCGTGTATTCATCTACGATCTCATTCAGGTTTAAAGGCTCAGGCTTGCCGACAGGCTTGTTGACACCGGAGTAAAGCAATAAGTCCAGAATAATCTGTTTCATCCATTTGGCTCCATCGGTAGCAAAATGAATGTATTGGAGGGCCTTATCTTCTAATTGATCTGCATATTTCCGTTTCAACTTATCCATAAAACTGGTGATCATTCGAAGAGGTTCCTGCAAGTCGTGTGATGCAACATAGGCAAACTGTTCCAATTCCAGATTCTTAGACTTCACTTCTTCGATCGACTTCTCAAGCTCTAAATTTGTTTTATGCACAGATTCGAGCAAGTGATTTTTTTCGCCTAAAATCCCTTCCAGTTTAGAAAAAAAGAATGGTATTATCAATGAAAAAACTGCTGACATAAACCACACATTTGAAGAAACAGCAATCCACTCCATCACATGGTTTTCATGATTGGCCTGAATTTCAACAAAATCATAATGAATTAAAAAGCCATAAATAACACATAAAATAAGTGTTAGAATGAATGGTGCAAAGGTTTTTTTGCTAGGAAATAGAAGTAAGCTAAGAATAGTACCAGAAAGTAGATAAGCCAACCCTGGCCCAAAATTCCCTAATTCTATTAAAAGAACAAAAGCTGTCAAAAACAGCAATAAAATCAAGAGTATTTTTCGGGTTTTGACAGATAGAAGAGGAACATAGCCAACAAAAACCAATATCAACAAACAAAAAACATCAAACCACAAGATAAAATAGTTTTCGATTTGGAGGCAAATAACTATTGCAGGAACTATAGCCAACAAACTAAGTGGTGCCAGAATAAAAACAATTTTAGCAAAAACCACATCGCTCCAATAGGCTAATGTTGTGATATTCTCAACTTTGGAAATACAATTACCTTCTACAATTCTCTTTAATTTATTTATCATTATTTATTTAGCAATCGTAAAATAAAAAGTAGAGCCCTCTCCCACAGTGGATACAAGCCAAATTTCACCACCTAAGAACTCAACACTTCGCTTGGCGATGGATAAGCCAATACCTGTACCATCGTGCTGATTTCTGTTGTGTAGCCGTTGGAAAATGATAAAGATTTTGTCGTAAAACATTTTATCAATGCCAATTCCATTGTCTTTTACAGAGAATTCCCAGTAGGTCTCCTTTTCTTTGGCAAGTATTTCAACGCGAGGGGGGACTTTTTCTTTCACATACTTCAAAGCATTGTCGAGTAAACAGTGAATAATCTGTATAAGTGGTGCCCTATAAGTCTCCAATACAGGTAGAACATCAAAAGTGATAGCCGCATTTTTTTCAGCAATGAGTTTTCTTCTCAACTGAGTATATTCGGATACGATTTCCTTTAAATCTACCTCTTGAAGTTCTTCGGATGGTTTGTTGGCTCTGGAGTACAGCAATAAATCCAGGATAATCTGTTTCATTCGTTTAGCTCCATCCGTAGCATAGTGAATGTATTGCAATGCCTTATCATCCAATTGATCAGAATATTTCCGTTTCAATTGATCCATAAAGCTGGAAATCATCCGTAAGGGTTCCTGCAAATCGTGTGAGGTGATAAAGGCGAATTGCTCCAATTCTTCATTGGAGCGCTCCAGTTCTTTTGCGTGACTTTTAAGGGATTCATTGATCTCCAGAAGCTCTGCTTCCTGTTTCTTCAGTTGGGTAAAATCTGACAAGGCACCCAACATGCGAATGGCCTTGCCTTCCTGATCCCGTAGAATAATTCCCTTGTCATATACAAAAGCAAAGGTGCCGTCTGCTTTTTCATAGCGGTACTCCCCCGACCAGATGGTGACATTTTTATTATCGATAGCTTCAAACAGGGTTTTTTCCACTTGCTCAAGGTCGTCCGGATGAATATGGCTGATCCATGATTCCAAGGTAGGCGTTATCTTATCTACTTCATACCCAAACATAGTTTTAAAGCCATCCCCCCAAAAAAGCGTGTTTTCCACGATGTTGTAATCCCAAATGGCATCATTGGTGGCCCGGGTGATGATTTCGAAGCGTTTATTGGCCTCCAATAACCGGATGTCGGCCCTTTTCCTTAGTGTAATATCCTTAAAGTAGATGGACAAGCCGTTTCCCGAAGGATATACTGTAACTTCTATCCACATATCCAAGGTTGGGTAATACTCTTCAAAACTGACGGTTTCTCCGGTGTCCATAGCCCGGTGGTATTGAATGTAAAAATCGGTGTCAATGGCATCAGGAAATTCCTTCCATAAGTTTCTGCCGAGTACATCCTCTTTCTTTTTGCCAACTACTATTTCCGCCTGCTTGTTCCAGTAGGTTACTGTCCAATTCTCATCTACGGCAAAAAAGGCATCCCCAATACTCTCCAGGATTTCATTTTTTTCTTTGAATGCCTTCACAAGACGCTGATCTGCCTCTTTCCTCAGTGATATATCACGGAAAAACACGCTCAGTCCTTCTTCGGTAGGATATGCATTTACCTCTAACCAAACTCCGTAATAATCTTCAAATGTGATGGCTTTGCCATGTTCTAGCACCTTATGATAGTTTTCGTAGGAAGGGATCTCTATAGCATCAGGAAAAACATCCCAAAGCACACGGCCTACCAAATCCTCTCTTTTCACCCCGATCAATTTTTCGGCAGATTTATTCCAATACGTAACCGTGAAGTCCTCTTTCATGGTAAAAAAGGCATCTCCAATACTTTCGATTATCCGGTTCTTTTCGTCATGGGCCTTTAGCAGATCCGCTATGGCCTTTTTGTGCTCATCAATGTTCTTGAAATAGGATGATATGCCTCCTTTTGAAGGATAGGCGGTAAGCTCATACCATGACCCATCTCCAGGATAGAGGTACTCAAGGTTTTCGGATTTGCCCGTTGAGGCCACTCTTCTATACACATCTTCCAGAATAGTCCCTTTGGCAGGAGATAAAATTTCCCAAATATTTCCACCCAGCACCTCATCTGCACTTTTCTTCAAAAGGTTTTCAGCCTCCCGGTTGAAGTAGGTAAAATTCCAATCGGCATCTACGGAATAAAATGCGTCCGATATACTCTCGAGTATTTCCGTTACCCTAAGCTCATTGGATTTGGCTACTTGAATATCCTGAAAACTGCCGTATATTCTTGTGCTTTTACTATTAACATGCTCGCATTTACCGATACAGCGTATCCATTTTTCTTTTCCAGACTTTGTGATAATGAGTAATTCCAGATCAAACTCCTGCCCCGTTTCTATCAATAAATTAACAGCCCGCTGAATCTTTTCTTTATCTTCAGCAGCATAAAATTCAAATCCACCTGTCAAGGATGGATTGTAGCTGTCATCCACTTCCAAAATCTCCCGTGTCATGGGTGACCAATACATGCTGTCATCTTTCTGGTCGACCAAAGTCATTTCCCAGCTCCCAATTCTCGCCATGTTAGTGGCCTGACTGAGCAATTCCTCCGTTCTTTTTTCTTCCGTGATGTCCAAAATCAAAGAGTTAAAAATAACTGTTCCATCAGCCAGAAATTCGGGAGATCCGTGTCCTATATGCGTTCTGATTTCTCCTGTTGGCAAAGGATATTTCCATGTGGCATTCCAACGGCTTTTATTCCGAATCGAATCAGCAATACTTCCTTTGACCAAATCCAGATCCCCACCTGCCTCTATTCGATCCCAAATTAGCTGATTATTCGCCATTGCCACTTCGGGCTCAAATCCCCAGATCGTTTTTGCCCCCTTGCTTACAAAATTGAGCTCATCTTTTCCCTCTGGATAAATCACATATTGGAATACAACACCTGGTACATTATCCGAGAGGTTTATTAGCCGGGATTCTACCTCCTTTCGCTCTGTGATATTTTCACAGATAGCCACTGTTTTTATAGGATTTCCACCCTCATCTCTAATAAAGGCCAGATGAATACGAACCCATATAATCGATCCGTCTTTTCTAATATGACGTTTTTCATTGCGGTATTCAATTTCTCCCCGGGCTGCTTTGCTAAACAAATCCCAGTCTTGTTTCCGATCATCAGGATGGGTTAGCTCTGTAAATTTCATTTGCAGCAATGCCTCATGGCTATAACCCGTCATTTCTTCAAAATAAGAATTGGCGAATAGAATCCGTCCATTTGCAGGAGATGCCTGAACAATCCCCAAGGAAGCAATTTCGAATATCGTCCTGAAATTGGCTTCACTCTCCCGAAGAGCCTCATCAAATGCCTTTCGATCATGGATATCCTGAAAGCTTCCATAAACCCGAATACATTTTCCATTTAGAAATTCGGGGTTTCCAATAACCCTCACCCACCGTTCATTGTTTTTTGCCGTGACCAATACAGCTTCAAAATTGAAGGGAGTTCCATTAGCCAAACAATTTGAGACCTGCTGCTTAACCGTTTCCCGAAAATCTTCCCGATAAAAATGAATGCCAGTCTCCAAGTCAGGAGTGAAGCTAAGGGGATCAGTCTCATGCAATACATGCACCATATCTGTCCAAAAAAGCTTATCATTAACTACATCAATCTCCCAACTACCAATCTTTGCAAGGGAGGAAGCCTGTTTATTGAGCTCGCTTAATTTTTTCTCCCGGCTGATGTTCTTTGCTGAGGCATATATTAACCCCTCTTTAACCTCAGAATTGCAACTCCAGTTTAGCCAAATAATTTTGCCCGATTTGGTAATGTATCTGTTTTCAAATTGAAAAGTGCTTGCACCTTTTTCAAGCTTCTCCAATTCATTGAAAGAAACATGTTTATCTTCAGGATGAACAAATTTCTCACAGGAATGAAACAGGATTTCATCTTCTTTATAACCTAACAATTCACAACCAGCAGGATTCATTTTCAAGAATCGTCCATTAAAATCGGCAATACAGATAATGTCTGGAATGGCTTGATATAAGTGCTTGAGATCATTCTCTAACCTCTTTCGGTTGATTTCTGATCCAATAAATTTTTCTAGTCTATTGAACGTTGGTTGATATTGCTCCAAATAATCCGACTTCCCCTTGGTGCTGATAAGCAAAACGCCCACCAATTCATTATTAAAGGTCAGGGGTATTCCAAGCATGGCTTGAAGCCCAATATGAGTAGCCCCTTTTTTTCGGATGAAGTATTTATTTATTTGTTCATCATCCCAAAGGATCGGTTTGCCTTCTTGCCAAACTTTCCCCGGCAATCCTTCGTTCTTTTGGAATGAAACTCCCGGCTCAAGTTCATAGAAATCATGGTTGTGAGGTCTGCGACCCATTAATTTGATTTGGGTCTGCTCCATATTAAGGCACCAGAGTTCTATCAAGTCAAACTTACCGAATGCATAAAGATTTTCACATAGGCGGTTGGCGGCCGGAATCAATTCCTCTTCATTGTTGAAGCTTTGGCTGATCTGATTGAGCAATTCCTTTTTTGCTTCTTCTTCGACTTTTTCCTTCGCATCCCGCGCTACACAGTAGATCAGTTTGGACGTTTCATCCCTGCGAATTGACCACAAATTATAGGCGATATCTCCATTTTTATGGCGGAATCGATTTGAGAAAGATTTAACATCTCTCCCAGCCATAATTTCAACAGCCACCAGATCTATTTTTTCGAGATCCTCCTCAATAATCAGGTCTCTGTAAGGCTTGCCTATCAGTTCTTCAGGATGGTAGCCCCAATGATCAGAGGAAACAGCACTCACAAATACAAATTTCCCAGCTTCATCAATGGTACAGAAAACATCCAATGAAGCATTCATCAGTTGATTTGCATTCGATTTATGTTTGACTATCCATGTAATATCTGTCGAGCGACAGGCCACAGTTTGAATTTTACCAGGTTCATCTAGGATGGGGGAGAAGGCAATATGGCCATACTGCATCTCTTTGGTTTCAGGGTTGTAGATAGGTTCCTCGGTTTCAAAATACTCTCCTAAAAGCGCCCGCTGGTAATAAGCTTTCCATTTTTCAATATACCCCTCTCCAAAACCTTCGACTAAGATGGGAGTATTCAGTTCTTTCTCCACTCCTCCTACTTCCTTCATCATGTTTAGGTAGGCTTTATTGGCATAAACCAATAATAAATTACGATCAACTACCCAAACAAGGTCTTTGGTTTGGTCGAGTAAAAGGTCGCTATAGTGATTTTTTTTCATCGGGTGAAAATATCTTAACTACTTCATTTTGTCTAAGGAGACTTATGTTTTGATTGTTATACTTGTAAATAACGGCAGTTCGTCTAAAAATCTCCATTTATTTAAACTGTCGTCCTTTAGGTGGTTATTTTGCTTGGTTTTAGGCCGCACTCAGAAAACTATTTGAATCCCAGTCAAAAATCTTAATAACTAAAAGGCTTGTGCAAGAAAAAGAATAAAATAATAGAAAAGCATACCATAGTACAGGGTATTTTTACTGCCTCATCCCATCCTTCTTCCCGATACGCTTCTGCTCCCGAATCACTTTGTTCTCGGGATTGAAATATCGGGACAGGCTCCCCGCAATACTGCGGGGCAGGCATTTAGGAGAAGGCGATTGTGATATTGTATTTTTCAAGCTAGTGCTTCCACTAGCTTGAGTGGTCCCCGGATTTAAGCCCGGATGGGTGTGATAAAAGTTGGCTGTTCTTGGCTGTTAGTCTTCTACTAAAAGGCTTGTGCAAGAAAGGGAATAAAATGATACCAGAACATACCCTGTACTGGGTATATTTTTGGAAAAATGGGAGAAAAAGTGAAGGAAGTGCGGTGTTTTAATCATTTTTATATTCAATTCCAAAATGTTGTAAATATTCCTCTATTGGTTGTAATCCAATTTCAGCTCGCCTTTTGACCTACTATGGATAAATTAAAGTTTGGTTGCTGCGATACTTTTGGGATCCCTCCTGCGGCGGACAGGCAATAGTATCTCCTCCTGAGGCGGACGGGCAAAAATCTTCGCCCGAAATCAGCTTTGAATTGCCTTCGGACAATTCATTTATTGGATCATAGTCCGGCTAAAAACAAACGGATCTCCTTCGCCCACTCAGGAGCTGGTTGTTTTTTAACGCCTTCACCACTCTACAGCCTGGCCAAAGCCTAAATTCTTTCACCGAAAGAATTTTCAACGGCTTGTTCTCCAATAAACCAGCTGCTTCCAAGGGCATCGTCCTTCACACTAAACTTAGGTGCTGAATCTGAACTGTCTTGTGGAGGTGGTTGAGATGGAACGTCGAGTAATCAACATGCCTGTTGAAACGAGTGGGATTTGGAGCAGATTCACGGTAGTTTTCAATTCGACTAGATGAGCAGTCTGAAGACTGCATTATGCTGGGTCCAAGCCTGCCTACCGGTCAGGCAGGTCAAGAGACTTGAACCAGATAGAGCCGTTCGTGATGACACGAACGGCGGCTATAATTTTGTACTATCCCTTATATGAAAAACAGCGTAAGGGCGAATAATCATTCGCCCCTTTATAAATTGAATCTGGCCTGAAAGGTCCAGCGATGGGTGGAGCCCATCGCTATTTGTGCATCACCTAATCCTAGCCCTGAAAGGGATAGATATTTCTGTAAATGACCTAAAATTAATATCTAGATTCTGGAGCATCTATCACTATTTTCATGTGATTATAATTGTTTTTCAATGGTCATAACCTGTCCCGAAAATCGGGATGGAATCACGCTAATGATAATCATTTCTCCATGTATTGCTTTCAACATGCTCGATTTCTCTGATACTTTTGAGACCAAAAGTATCCAAAAGTCTTGCTGCAATAATGCTTCTCCCCGCATACCAACCGCCTGCCTCGCTATTGCAGCCCCCTCCCCGCCCTAAACACGAGCGTTTCTGCTATTTGAATAGCTAAAGATAGATATAGTGGTCTTCTCCTGTTACTGGTGCAATAATGCCAAGACAGATACTTTTACTGAGGAGGAGTCAATTGCATACGTAAACACAAGTCTGAAGACTGAGCTAGATAGGAGTAAACGGAATTACAAATTCCTGGAATATGAGATCGGGATTGCAAATCCCGATCAGCGTGGAGAACTACGGTGATTTTCATTTCGAGTGGAGTTGGAAGAGCAGTCTGAAGACTGCATTATGCTGGGTCCAAGTCAGGAGACCAGATAGAGTATAAGTCTAGGTTGGGATATACCTTAAGCCAATCTATGCCGTTCGTGATGATACCAATGTGGTGTAAGGGCGAATGATTATTCGCCCTTACTGAATAAAGTGGTAAAAACAAAAGCCCCGATTTTTATCGAGGCTTTTTAGGATGGGAAGTGGTATAAAAGCTAGACTGTCAATGTCTTCTCTTTTACTTGCTGTCTTATGGTCTGCATATTCATGGACCTCATTCCATATTCGGTTTGCAGCCTTGCAAAATGACTTAAGATTTCGTCCAATTCATCCAGTGAACTTTCGGGACTTGCTCCGAAATTATGTGGGTGCCACCAGAGATGATAGACTTCCTTATGCTTAGCAGCATATTCCATTTCTGATTTGATCCGCAGTAATCGACTTTTGTTCATTAAGAAATTATGCTGCTGCTGGGGACGGAGAATTCTGGATGCCGGTAAGATCAGCGGCTCATTCTCGACTACTTTTATTTCGTCCAAGGAATAAGATGTCTTTGCTCCAACCTGAAAAAAACAGTCTGCTGAGCGGAAAAATTTCTTACTTAAGTTCTCATGCTGGGTTTCCTGCCAGAACCAGTTGCGGGGATTGCCACGCACAACATTATACCCTTCCTCCAGACAGATACCTAAATACAATTCATTGATGTGGTTGCGGGGAAAAACCAAGGATTCCAGCGTTAGGCCAAATTTATCCTGGGAGATTTTCTGGGTAGCCTTTAGGTCCTCACGAAACTGTTCAGGGCTTTGACCACGCATCAGTGTATAATAATGCGCATAGGAGTGTGAGCCTAATTCTTGTCCGGGAGTGTCTATTATCTGTTGGATTAATTCTGGGGCAAAATGAACCTCTGGTCTGATTCCATGTTTCTTTACCCACTCATAGGCAGAGTATTTTCTATCCCTGTATGAGGGTAAAAACTCCGGTGAGTAGGTGCGCCACTCTTCCTCATTTTCTGCAAATAGCATCCCTACTGTGGCCCAGGTGGCCTGGATATTTGCTTTCGCAAACTTCTCCAGCATAATGGGGACAATCTGTCTGGTATTTAAGAAGTATGAAGGCTTGTAGTCAGTGCCTACTTTATCGAAGATTCCCCAGAGGAGTTCGAAGTCTAAGGAGATGGTGAAGATGCCGGGGGACATGGGATTTGAGATATTGGGAGGTTAAGAGATTTAGAGATTTAGAGATTGGGAGATTGGAGATTGGGAGAATGGAGATTGGGAGATTGGAGATTGGGAGAATGGAGATTGGAGATTGAGAGAATGGAGATTTAGAGATTGGAGATTGGGAGATGGAGGTTCTTTACTCTCTTATTCTCTTTTCTCTAAATCTCTATTCCCTTCTTAAACTGACTTCTCTTCCACCAACTCCCGATTCCGCCTCTCCTCTTCCACAATTCGATTAAAGATTTCAGCTCGCTTTTTGATGCGGGTGGTTTTTTGCCAATCCATAAAGGCAACTACCACAAAGAGCATAAAGTACATAATCTGCGACTTCTGTCGGATGATGATTCCGAGATTAGACATCACGAAGGTCATGGAGATGGAGATGGAGATAAATACTACCGCCGACATCTTTACCATGGCCGGTGCAATTTTGATATAGGTAATAAAATCCTTATGAACTATTTTGCTAAACATGTAGATGTAAAGCGCATTCTCAAAGGAAATCGCAATACCCAAGACATTTGGGGAATCTATAAATAATGGCCTAAACCAGAAAGTAAATAGCTTCATAGGCATGCTATAGGATCCCATATCTACTCCCGAACCAGAAGACTGCAATCGTCCTCTATTTAACGCAGACTCCTCCTCAAAAGAATCAATCAGATTATTGGGGTCATAGCCTAGATAGGTAATTAAATCCTCATAAACGAAAATACTCATCCCTATAGCAAAAAAAACGACGAGATACTTCTGATATACAGGCACCTTTTCTTTCCCAAGAACAAACCCCACTCCCATTCCTATCAAAATAGCGAAGAGAATATGGGGTCTAACCATATAAGTTAAGAAACTCCCAAAAGCTATATGTAGGTAACGCTTTGCCGGCCAGGAAAGACCATAAACCAAAAATCCTATTCCTGCAAAAATCACAGCCCCTTTTCCCAGAGAAGCTGTCCAAAAGTGCATATTGGGAAGAAACATAAATATGGTAATGGCATCCCAACCTTCAAACTTAGGGTTGAATCGCAAGTTCTCTTTAAAGAATAGGTAGAAATAGACAAAGCCCCAGAAACCCAACCAGGTGGTCAGGAACATCATCATGTCGTAATTGAACCCAAACCAATTAATCCATGGAAAGGCCATCCATTCTATAAAATCAGTTCCCTCCGCAAATGCATCAAACCAGTTTTTCCAAATTTTAGTTTGATGAAAATAATTTACAGAATCTGAGCGATTAAACTGGGCATAGGCCCAATACACCAGTCCAAAGAACATGTGGTACCAGAAGATCTGGTTAAGCATACCTGCCTTTACCCATTTGTGCTCACGCTGGAGATTGCCGAGTATGGGTTGGCTAATGCCGAAAAGAAGGAGGATAAGGACTACAGCGCCGAGCAAATTATATTAGAGATTGGGAGATTGGAGATTGGGAGATTGGAGATTGGAGATTGGAGATTGGAGATTGGAGATTAGAGATTGGAGATTGGAGATTTCACCCCTTTCTTGAATTTTTTACATGTTCTCTCTTTAGGTAGAAAATGAAGCCATTTAGCACTTTGAGAGTTTCAATAATCATAGACCTGTTTTTTAAATAAATGTCTTCAGAAATGTATTCTTCATCTCTGGCCTCGATTAAATGATCTAAAACCTCGGAAATTGATCCTCTGGAATTATAGTAGAATTTATTACTATCCAAATAATGGAATCTACCCCAGCCTTCAGCAATATTTGCAGTTACAGATCTGACTGCTCTAATAAGCTGAGATTTCAGCTCATATTTTTCAGATGAAGGAAAATTACTTATTACTTCCTTTTTAATACTCTTTTTTAACTCATAGGCTAACTGCCAACATTTAAGGTTTTCAAAAGTCTCGGATCGTTCCATGGTTGCTGATAGTAAAAATGAACTTATTGCACTAAAATAATGAATCTTAGTTAAATGGAGATTGGGAGATTAGAGATGGGGAGATTGGAGATGGAGAGATTGGATATTCAGAGATTTAGAGATTGGGAGATTTAGAGATTGGCCATTTGAGGGCCTTTAATCTCTCACTCTCTATTCTCTTGTTCTCTATTCTCTATTCTCTCACTCTCTTTTCTCTTATTCTCTTACTTTCTCTTACTTTCTCTTCTCTATTCTCTCAGCACCATCTCATACACTTCCTCCAATTCTTTCACCAACCTATTCATACTGAATTGCTTTACTACTCTTTCTCTGGCGGCAGTAGCCATCTGGGAATGGAGGGCTGGAATCTGGATTAAGTTGACACAAAAATCAACCAGTTCCTCGTATTCATCAATTTCGGATAAAAAGCCCTGTACGCCGTGTTGTACCACCTCTCCTATTCCTCCTGCACGGGTTGCCACTACAGGAACTTCGCAAGCCATGGCTTCCAGCATGGCAATAGGCAATCCCTCAAATTCGGATGTACTTAGGTAAATATCCATAGTAGATAGGTAAGGAACCACCTGCTTCTGTACACCCACTAAGTGAAAATGGGCAGCTTTGCCTGATTCCTCAATTTGCTTCTCCAGACGAGACCGCCATTCCCCATCACCTACTAACAGGAAATGGGTTTCGGGACATTTTTGTAGGATTTTCAATGCCAGATCTATCCAAATCCAAAGGCGTTTTTGATCACGGAATACGGCGACGATGCCTATTACTTTTGAGGAAGGGGGGAGGTTGAGATTGGGAAGTTTTAGAGATTGGGAGATTGGGAGATTGGGAGATTGAGAGATTGGGAGATTGGGAGATTGGAGATTCTCTATTCTCTTATTCTCTATTCTCTTACTCTCTTCTCTCTCACTCTCAATTCTCCGAAAAACTTCCGTATTTACTCCATTCTGGATGACCTTAATCTTCATTCTTCCGCCACGCTGATAGGGATCCACCATGGAATTAAGCTGCATGGAGAGTGCAACTTCGTTTGAGACCGCAATGGCAATATCCTGCTTTTTAAATGTTAATCTATTACCCCAATAGGAGAACTTATTATATCTTTCCCATGTGTTATGTTCGGTATAGACTATTGGGATATTAAGTTTATTCCCAACAAAGCGAGCCATAATTCCCGCCCAGGGCAGGTGGGCATGAATGATATCAATTTTCCATTCCTTAGCAAAAGATCTGACTTTATTCACCTGAAAAAACAGCCCCAAGTTTCCAGAAGGAATTAAATGCACCTGAATTCCCGCCGCTTCCAGCTCATCTACTATATTGCTTTTTTGATGGTAAAAATACAGGCAATGAAACTCAAAGCGCGTTTGATCATGGATTAAAGCAGTTTCGGGTATCAGCTTCTCTGCTCCTCCACGGCCGAGGGATTTGATTAGATGGAGGATTCTGATTTTGGTGGGCAAGGGGGGGGCAGAGATTAGGAGATTGGGAGATTGGGAGATTGGAGATTGGAGATTAGAGATTGGAGATTGGAGATTGAGAGACTATTGGATGACTCTACAATAAAACCCCTCAAAATCCTTTGCAATTTGATCAATTTGGTAGTCTTTTAAAACCAGTTCCTCGGCAGTAGTGGTTATTCTTTCTAAGGCATCCTCCGGGAGATTCAATACCTCCTCTATAGCTTTGCGAAAGGTAATAGCATCACCTGGAGCAATGCACCATCCAGTTCTTCCACTTTTCAGAATTTCAGGAATGCCTCCTACTCCGTAAGCTATGACCGGCACCTTGCAGTACATGGACTCCAAAATCACTCCAGGAAGTCCCTCAGTTTTTGAGGGCATAACCAACGCTTTTGCTTTTGAAAGAATCGGGAAAATATTGGATTGATTTGAAATAACCTCCACTGATTTCCCAAGAACTTCTGAGTTAATTTTTTCCCTTAATCCATCTTCCAAGGGTCCTGAACCCAGGAATTTCAATTTCAACTCTGGATTAGTGTTTTGTAGCTCTCTGAAAATTGTAAGCATCCCTAATGGATCTTTTTCTGGAACTAAAGAACCTACAAACAGTATATATTCAGCTATAAAATTTTCCTGCGATTCTTTCAACTTTAATTCTATCTCCTTTGAGTCAATACCTATGGGGATAGCTGTGATGTGTTTTGGACTGAATAGAGTCAGGTAATCCTCTTTTGATTTATCTGACACCGAAATCACAGCATCCACCTGACTGTGCAAAAACTGATTAAAAGCCAGTTGAGCTCTATTGCGAATAAAGTTTGAAATCTGATTGGCATTTCGATAGATCAACTTATACTTCTTTTTAGAGAAGAAATTGGCTCCAACAGCATATCGTAGCGTATCTGCAGCATTGGCCTGAATAATTTCAGGTTTTATTTCCTTTATTTTTTCAGCCAACCTTTTAAATCCCGAAACGTCAAGTTTGCCTTGTTCCGGTAAATCCAATTGGATTAATGTGCCTGAGAAATGAAGTTTGCCCTTTCCTTTTAAAATAGAAATGATAAACACTTCATGGCCTAGATCAAGAAGATGCTCTGACAGCTGAATAGCAAAGATTTCAGCGCCTCGACGCTGGGGTCTTGTGATCAGTTGGATGATGCGCATAAGGACATGTAAAACCCTTCAAATTTCTTTGCCACTTCAGCTATACCATAGGTATCCTGTACAAGTTGAAATGCATTTTCTTTCAATCTCTCTTTTTCAGCAGATGATAATTCCATAAATCTATTAAGCTCTGCAACAAACTCCTTCTCATCCGCTTTGGGCACCAAAAAACCAGTTTGGTCTGGAATAAGTAAATCAGGAATTCCGCCAACTTGAAAAGCGATCACAGGTATTTTTGAATGAAAAGCTTCCAAAATCACTGAAGGTAAACCCTCAATTTTACTAGGTAAAAGCAGTATTGCGTTTCTCGGAATCAAAGAAAAAGGGGAGGAAACGGAACCAAAGAATCGAACTTTATCCGAAAAGGAAGACTGGGAAACCAAGGCTTCAACCTTGCTTTTCAGAGGTCCTTCACCCATAAACCATAACTGAGAGTTAGGATGAGTTTCAATGAATTCCCCAAAAATCCGAACAACTGCTTCATGGTTCTTTTCTGGAGTAAAGCCAGCTAAGTGAACCACTACTTGATACGAAGTTTTTAATGAGGTCTCAGGGAAATCTGAAAGATCAATCCCAATGGGAATCACCTGATGTTTTTTTGGATTACCAACTATCTTATCCAAATCATCTTTGGAGTACTTAGAAACAGAAATAAGTGCATCCACCTTCCTTAACAAGAAACGATTAAACTGTCTGTGAGGCCAGGATCTCAAATAAGTACTGATCACTCCCCCATTGTTAAATAGCAAAGTGTATTTTCCCGGAAAAAGCATCTTGGTAAAAACAGAGAATTTCAAGGTGTCTGCAGCATTTGCCTGCACTATATCCGGTTGGAAATCCTGGATAAGTTCGTTTAGCTTTCGCCAAGCTTTTATATCCCAAAATCTTTTCTTACTCGGTCTATTTAAGTGAATCTGTTTCCCTTTAAATGGCAGCCTAAAATCCCCTTCAAAAAGGGAAACAAGTATCAGCTGATGCCCCAGCCTTTCCAGTTCTTTAGAAAGTAAGGCTGTAAATATCTCAGCTCCCCTGGCTTGAGGCTTCTGGATAAGTTGGATGATCCTCATTTCCTGAAATAGAAGTCTAGGAACATTTTATCCTTACAATAATTGAGTGTATGAACTCCCAGCGCTCCCTCTATAAGTTCGGGATTGATATAATAGGCTGTTCTCTCGTGATAGCTTGTTTCTGAAATTTCAAAGACTTCCTGTACTGCTATTCTATGGCCATATCTTTTGCCAGAATCCTGCGCCGGACGATAAAGTGTCCCATCCTTTTGGAATAATTTCCCGGCAGGACGTGAGCATCTAACATCCGAAACTATGGGATTCATAGGATGTGCATTCCAGTGTAAGGAGTGCAGGGAGTCACAGTAATATAGGTTCAACTCATCAAATGGGGAGGATGCAGGATGTGGTTTTTCGTTGACAAAAAGCCACCACTTCCCATCTGCATAATAAAGGGTAGGATCAAAGGCTTCACCTTCAAAAAACACAGTTTTCCTCTCCCATTGGTAGGGGAAAATTGATGCCTGGTAGAAATAGAGTTTGCCGGCAGATGCTGATTCTGGAATCATGAAATGGACTCCATCTTCTTCCAAAATAGAAGGATAAGACAGATGCCAGTCTTCCACTATGACTGTCTGTAAATCATGTAAAGTATTCCCCTCCATCCTGCCACAGACAATGCTCCCTTTTTTGCTTTGCTTATCGTATTTCTCAGCGAAAACGTAGGTTTTACCTTTGTGAAGACTTGGAAAAGGATCTGCCAGATAACTTTTGGAATTATCGGCATGTGCAATCAAACTAACATCTGAAGCCTTTATGGTTGTAGGATCAGTATGATTTACAAAAGCAAGCTCCCAATGTGCTGGCTTTCGCTTTTCTTGGATTTTCCGCCACATATTTCTGGAAATCAAATCCCAAAACAGGGCAATCATCTGCAAGTTTCCCGGTGGTGTCCTTAGAGGTGATTTGTTTTTTTGAGTTGCCAGTTTTTCCGCCCATTTTTCCTCTCCTAGTTGAGCGATTGAATTGAGTACTCTGGAAACAAAATAGGCCGACTTCCAAAAGATACTATTTGCATTTCGCTGTACAGAAAGGGGATCGGTATGCGAGCAGGATTGATAGAGAACATCACCTTGGTCCAATTTCTCAGTTAAGCGCTGTAAAACTGTTCCCGTAGTTTCCCATCCAAGCATCACTTCCCAAAATGCAGGCGGGCCTCCCCTGTAAAATGCAGGATCTCCATGGTGGAAGGACCAAACTCCTAAACGGGGAAGTGTTAGTAATTCACCTGTTAGAATTCTAAAGCCAAATCGAAGGATAATATCCAACTTGAATTCTCTGATAGTATCTAAGTCGGCACTTTGAAGTTCATCCCTGTAGAGAGTCTGAATAGGAATTACGTTGATATGAAGGAGGCTTGAGATTGGGAGATTAGAGAGTGGGAGATAACTAAAAGCATCATGTGCTGATTTGAAAATTCTTCTATCTAAGGCGCGGTATGCACGGTATAGAAATCCGGATTTTTTTCCTGCAGGTTTGGGGGAAAGATTTCTGATGTCCAAAACTATCTCTGCATTCCCTTGCTGAATTATTGCATTTAAACATTCCCATTCCCAGGCTTGTAGGAAATCAGAATCTGTCAGTATGGCAATTCGGTATTTCAACCTATTGCTTTAGCTTGTGTTTTTAAACCAACTTCCTTAGCAATCCGCAATACAGTAGCTTCATAAGCTTTAGAAATTTTTTCAATATCAAATCTTGTTAAAGCCTCTTCTCTAGCCCTTTTTCCAAGGTCAACTATTAGATCAGGATGTCCTATTGCAAAAATCATTTGATCCACTAATTGATCAATATTTTGAACTTCAAAAATCAAAGAATTTTCTGAACTAACAGCTTCCAAATTCATTGGGATATTTGAAGCGATTATTGGTATTCCGGCCATCATAGCTTCTACCAAAGCTCCAGAGAAACCTTCGTACCAGGATGGGAAGAGGAAACAGTCTGAGGAGAGTAAGAGATTGGGAGATTGGAGATTGGAGATAGTATCTGTGCACTGATTCACCAATCCGCCAATTCCAAATTTCCCGGGAAGCTTGACGCTGTCCTTAAGACCAAAATTAGTAATTAATTTTTCCAACTGGTAGCGATAAGGACCTTCTCCGTAGATTGTAAGAGAGCAATTAGGATACTTCTGAAGCACTGTAGCAAAAGCCTGAATTGCATCCTGAAAGCCTTTTCGCTCCAATAATCTGCCGTAAGAAAGAAATCGAAAACCTAAATCTTTTTTATTTGAATTGTCTTTTATTCTCCCATTCTCTACTCTCTGATTCTCTGGTCTCCCTTTTTCCCACCTTTTGTCTGAAGCCACCCTCCCTCTATAAATCACAGAAATCTTCTTTGCATCCAACCCCAAGGTCTTTACATGCGAATCTGCCAAAGCCTGGGCATTGGCTATCCAGTGTATAGGAATGTTGGCAGTAAATCGATCCATCCAGTAAACCGCCTTATATTTCAATCCTTTCTTATCCTGCCAAGCAATGGGGGCATAGCTATCATTGACTAAAGTCCCAATTAATGGAACTCCTGTAATAAGAGCCGCAATGCGAGTGATGATATCTGCTCTCCAGAGACTAGAGATTAAGAGATCTGGCTTTTCAGATCGAATGAGTTTTACCAATCGAGAAACAGCCAACCAAAACTGGTAGGACTCTGGAATGTCCAAAAAAATAAGCCGTATCCCGGCATTTTCGTATGCTTCTTTTAGCTCATGCTTGGGATAGAAATAGACGAAGGAGACCTCTACTTCCTCTGAAAATCGGGATAAAATATCCAAATGACTTCGCTCTGCTCCGGCATTGACTAGGGCGTCTTGGGTAAAAAGGAGTTTCAATCGGCTAGGGAATTATACTCAAAGACAGTAGTAGTGAAATCTTGCATTTTCATAAATTAGTAAGAAGGCAATTACTAATTATCATTGTTTAATTTGAAATCTCAATTGAAAGCTATACTCAATTAGCTATTTTGCTGAACAATTTTAGTCCCTAACCACTCAAAATTTATGTCTTCAAAAAAACTTTATAACGAAAGTTTTTATAAATCCAGAAATTCAAATACCAAAGATTCTGCAATTCAAGTCTTATCCTTATTATTTAAATACATTTCCCCAAAATCCATGGTTGACTTTGGCTGTGGAGTAGGAACTTGGATTAAGACCGGGCAAGAACTGGGTGTAAATAAAATTTTAGGATTGGAAGGCAATTGGCTTGATACAGACCACCTTGTCATCTCCCTCGAAGAGTTTAAAAACGCAAACCTAGCTAGCGAAATAAACCTTGATACTCCATTTGACTTAGCTATTTCACTTGAGGTGGCTGAGCATATTGATGAAAAATTCTCAGAAATATTCATCGATAATTTAACTAAAGCTTCCGAAATCGTATTATTTTCAGCTGCTATACCAGGCCAAAGGGGTTCAGGACATGTAAATGAACAATGGCCGGAGTATTGGATAGAAAAATTCAACTCAAGAAATTATGTTGCTCTTGATATTATTAGGCCATTCATCTGGAGTGAGCCTAAAATCAAAAGTTGGTACAAACAAAATACTATTCTTTTTATGCATAAAGATAGAGTTTCGGACTATTCTGCTCTTGTCCCGTTTCTAGACGAGTCAAGAAATATTTGGTCGATAGTTCATCCAGATGTTTTTGTGAGGCAAATTCAAATTTCACATCCCAAATTCTCCAACTTTTCACAAGTTGTAGGTAGTTTACCTATTGTCACTTTTCGATCCGCAAAAAGATTTTTGAAAAATTTAGTTAGAGGTTAGATAAAAACATTTAATCATTAGGAATTTTCAGGATCAAAAACTTTACCCCTTATTCCAACCATTGCATGAAAAAAAGCATAGAATTTCAGCTTTAATCGCTTCAATTTTTGATCCTGAAATCTCAATATGGAATACGTAAACTTCGCCTCTCTAACCATCCATGCCCATATAATACCTGTATCTTTTCTCTTAATACCCAAGTGCAAGTGATTTCGAGTATTGTAATATTGTCGCCAAGGCGGAGTACCCCCTATTGACCCGGATTTTTCATCCTCAATCATTCCATTTGGAATTGTATATATCTGAAAGCCATGATCCTTTGCCAAAAGACAATAATCAAACTCGTAAGTACCCATAAAATAACCGGGATCACAGGTACCTATCTCGCTGATCATTTTCACTGAAACCAAGCAAGCATCAAAGGTGACTAAATCTGTCGCAATAAGCTTTTGAGAAACAGGCACATAGGCAGGTAATCGCCTACCATTCCAATATTGAAGTACTGCCTCCCCCCTTTTATTCAGGTTCGCTAATTTTACCATCCCCGCATCCGGTTGATCTAATGTTTCAGCATGATCAAGAATAGAGTCCAGGGAGCCCCCGATTGGCCTAGAATCATCATTAAAAAGCCAAGCCCATTCGAGACCGCATTGAAAAATCTTAATCATCCCCAGGGAGAAACCTCCTGCAGAAGCAATATTCTTCATAGACTGAAAAATATTTATCTCTGGAAACAGAGTACGGACTATCTCTAATTTATCCCCGATGTCATTATTTATTACCCAAATATGCTTTTGTAAAATCCCCTGCTCTAAAATAGCTTCTAAAGTTTTAACCAGCTGAATAGGTCTTTTGAAAGTAACCACGACTGCTCCAATTGTATTTCTAGTCATACTTATCCTAGTGGAATAGTCTTTCCCTTAATCCCAAACTGGTAGTGGTATAATGCCAAGAAAATCATCTTAGCATTGCGGTAACCATAGCCAAACCCATATTTGAATCCAAACACTGATTTTGCCAGCCATTTTCTGATCAGCTTGGATTTCATTTTATTCAAAGTAAGACTATCTGATATCATTAATAGGTTTCTTAGGCTATAATATTCTCTGGCAGGGTTTTTCTTCTTCTGATAGATCGGGCGTTCAAAATCTGTTCGTTGATGTAACTTGCGAAGCTCTAAAAACAAGCCGCAATGAACAAGAATGGCGTAGCCCTTTCTTTTAGCCTTTAGACAAAAATCAAGTTCTTCAAATCCAAAAAACAAGTCCTCATCCGGAAATACACCAGATTTGATGACAGCCGAATTTACCAGCATAGTCATCCCCCCTGCCACATAATCCACCTCAACCGTTTCTTTTTTTTCAAGAAGCCGGGATTGAATCCGTTTTATGACACCCTTTTTCCGATCAAAGAAATGTCCAACAGCTCCTATTATCCCACAAAAAGGATTTACCTCTCGAATGGAGAGTAGACGCTCAATAGTATCTGAAAAAAATGGGGGGTCATTATCATCTGCCCAAAGAATCCAATCCATTCCCGAATCAGTACAAAGCTGTAAACCCTTTTTTGCAGCTCCAGCCGGGCCGGCATTATAGCCCATTCGGAAATAGTTGATTCGGGAGTCTAAAAGGCCAGCAATCGCATGGTCAGTTTTTAAGTTATCCGAATTGTCAATAATCCATAGCAATTCCGGAGGATGACTTTGATCAAATAGCTTTTGGATAGTTTCCAGCAGAATTTTAGGTCTATTGTAGGTAATAATAAAACCTCCAAATCGAATCATTTCCTGAATTCAGATTTATAAAGATTACGTGCAAGCAGAGGCAGAAATGAAATCACAAGTCTTGCCAAAGTCGCCATTTTATAGGGCTTGAAAATCCATGCTTTCCAAAGATGTGAACGTGCAATCGGGTAATTCTGAAATCTCATCAAATTAACCCCCACTATCTGATGGTACAGATGCTTCACATGAGTTGTAAGATAGGAATCATGTTTTTGCAGAATAATCAGGATGGAATCAATCATGTTTTGAAGGTTTTTGCTTCCCCCATTTACTGATTGGTTATAGATGAAATTCACCTTTTCGATGTATCCAATTTTAAGGGCTAGCTGATCCAATCTGAAAAACAACTCGGTATTTTCTGCAAATTTCAAGCGCTCATCAAAGCCTCCTACTTTTTCAAAAATCGATTTTCGAATTATCCAGGCACCCGGAATTACGACCCCTCTTTTATTGGTGGAAGCAGAAGCAATCGTTTCTTTCTTGTTCTGATCTACTAGTAACATATTGCAGTAGGTCAAGTCGGCAGATGTTTCAGTTGACTCTTTAAAATCACTCAGCCATTCTGAAGTAACTGCATCATCGTCATCCAAAAAAATTAAATATTTTCCCTTTGCAAAGTCTGCACCTACATTTCTTGCGGAGCTTACACCTAGCTTTTCTCCCCTGTGAATATAATTTACACTTTGACCCGACCAGGAATTGATTTCATCGGAAAGGCTTTCATTACTATCATCTATAATGATCAATTCAATCTCATCATCCATGTACTGAATCAACTCCTGTATCAGCTTTTTCAAAGCTGACGGTCGGTTCAGAGTTGGAATAATAATTGAAATTTTCAATTTTAAAAGCTTTTGCAAATTCAGTTAAACCGGCTGTAACCCGGAAAAAATCTCATCAACTCTTTATACAACCGGATAGATCTCTTTCCATTTTCAAGGAATGAATTTTTCCTGGACTCAAGAATCCGAAAACCCAATTCTTTTTCCCAGCTTTTTTTCACAAATGGCCTTAAAAATGCATGTTTGGTAAAGACCAGAAAGCTTTTAAAAAGCTCATTGGCATAGGCCAAAGTGTACTGGATAGAGTTCATTTTCGGGTTCTTCAAATAACTGGTGTACCCAAAAAGAATCCCGCTTCCTGATGCAGTACCTGATTTCAGTTTGATATAATAATTCTCATTTAGTCTTTCTTTTGACAGCAGATGATAGAATTGAAGGCTTTTTTCATACGCTATATCATACCCTTTCAATCGCATAAGCCAGGACCATTCTAAATCATCTCCTGAAATGAGTTTCTCTTTTTTCCTCCCTGTCAGAGCTAGCTGATATCCCGATTGAAGAATTTCCAGCATGGGTTCTTTTCTGAAAAAGGTACCTGCTCCATATACATACCCAACAGCCTTCTCGATAATTCCTGACTTTTCCGACTGTGGTCCAACCGCATAGCTTTGGCTGTATCGATCAAACCATTCTGGTTTATCAATCTCAAAAACAGGAATCCCGAAACCTCCTAATACCCCTATTTCTGGATTGGCTTTAAGAATTCGGTATCCCAAATCGAGGTAATCTTTGAAAAGCTGATTGTCATCATCACAAAAAAGCACATACTCAAAGGATGACGCAGAAATTCCCGCTATTCTGGCATGACTCAAACCGGGCACAGGTTCATAGATTATTTTCCAACTCAGATCGGGACATAGCTCAGTCAGGTAATTCCTTACCCACTCCGAAGTGCCATCGGTGGAGGCATTATCTACCAAAATCAATTCCCGGTCAATTCCCTCATACAATTGATTGATTGCTGCCAATGTCTGAGGAAGCCTGTTTTTCCCGTTGAACGTGCAAACTATAATACTTATTCCTTCATTGCTCATTTAACTCCAAAAATGCGGTAGATCGCATTCCTCGTTTTGGAACTCAATTTCCGACCTATCCTGTGGCGTAGGTCATTTGGCTCTTCTCTGAATTTAATCAAAGGCTTTATTTTACTGAGTTCAAGAAAACCACGCGCATACAAGGTGTCCTGATACGCATCAAAAAGCATACGGAGCGGGCCATCGCTTTCCATATCAAACTCGGCAGATTCTATTCGCCAGGTCATGGTAGATACACCGGGCCGGAATCCGCTGAAATGGAAAAAGATAAGTTTATCATTCAGCGAGTTTACAAAGTAAGTTCCTTCTTCGCTGATCAGTTTTCTCTCAGTTAGATTCCACCAAGCCATATTCCATCCCGGATGCTTCACAGATTTGATATCCTTGAAAAACAGGGCAGCTATATCCATCCATTTCTGGTCTACAAAGATCCCATTACACTTATCTAGTTTACAATGATGCGTCAGGCGTTCCTTCCACCAGGTAACAATTTTCTGTCCTTCTTCACTTCTTGCAATCCCTATAAACCCAAGGTTATTTATTCCATGCTTCAGGGAAGCCAGTTCTCCTCTTACAGTTTTCTCCGGGAGATATAGAAGATTTGGCGTCAAAACCGCAGATGCATTATCCCAGGCAGTTTCAATATTCTTAATCGATTGATAAAATAAAATGTCCGGATCTATGTAATAAATCCGATCAAGATCAGGTCTGGTTTTAAACAAATACTCAAAATAGAAAGGCTTTACAGCAGTGTTAAACTCGATAATATTGTACCGAAGCAGCATCTCTTGAAACTCGGGATAGCCCAGCTCAAGAAAAGGGATTATATCGAAACCCGAAAACTGACTATAATCTATAATAGAATCTGCCTTATCCACTAAACCAATAATAAATTCTACTTCAGGATCGAATTGCCTTATCGAATCTCCAAGTGAAGCAGCATGGGCTAAATAGTTATTTGAGCAAAGGGTAAAAACTAATGAACTCATAACTATCTAGGTTAAAATTGATTCTTTAAAACATTAGGGACTTTACAAAGAGATGTTTCTTTCATCTTATTGTAATCTAAAAAGTAGAAAGGGTTCCTTTTTCTAAAACCTGAAGGAATTGACCAGAAAAAAGGGTATTTATTCGATAACTTAATTGTCCCCACATCAAAAATCCCGAGAAAAAATGAAAATCTTGACAGAGAAGACAAACCGAAAATTGTTTTCCATTTTGAAATAAACGAACCAAAATCTCCATGCTTTACCCAAAATTGGGCTGCAAAAAAGTATAACGAAGAGCAGACCGTAAATATCTCCTCTTTATTTAATCCAGGCCCATTCAATTCTGAAATTTGAATAATCCGTTCAATAAACTCAATCCTTTTCAATAAAATATCCTTGTCAGCTGTAAAAGGAGTAGATCTGCTTAATGAATTTTTATCTCCTTCTCGGATATATACATCAGGGGGAAGATTATATAATTTCAAATACTTGCCACCTGAAATTATCGCTCTTAAATGAAGGTCATAATCTTGCCAAAAAGCTAGATTTTCATCAAATCCATTTATTCTATTTAGAAATGATTTCCGATAAATAGGACCAGTAGTCTGCCATAAAGCATCCATTCTTAAAAACCTGACCAAGTCAGATTCATTAGTTTCTATATTCCAAAGGTTGATTGCATCATCAGTAACTTGATCAAACATTAATGATTTAAAAACCCAAAAATCATTTTCAGGAAAATCATTAATTGATTTAAAACGTTGTTCCAAACAGAAATCGGCCAAGACATCATCAGAGTCCAAAAAAATGCAATACTCGCTTTTTGCAAAACTCAAGGCATAATTTCGACAGACATTCCCACCTTTTAGGAGCTCATTCGGTCTTCTAATTATTTGAAACCTGGAATCCATAGCAGTAAATTCCTCCAGGATCTCCCAGGAATTATCTGTACTATGATCATCAACAATTATACATTCCCAATTTTGGTAGGTTTGATTCAAAACGGAATTTAATGTCTCCTCTAAAAAAGGGGCTTTATTGTAGTTGGGGATAAGAATGGAAACGGATTCAACCATTTACTAAGTATTCCTTAATCAAAACATTAATTTTTTCTTGATAATTTTCTAAACTAAAATTAATGGCGATAAAATGTTTTCCGTTTTGACCCAATTTCATCACAAGAGTCCGGTCCATATATAGTTCTATCAATCTTCGAGACATCATTTCTACATCACCCTCAGCTACCAAATGTCCATTAATCTCATCATTAACCACCTCAGGTATTCCTGCATGAATGGTACTGATTACGGGAAGTCCCGCAGCCATAGCCTCCAATATCGCTACCGGGGTACCCTCCTTATCACCATTTGCCGCTTGCTTACTATGCTGGATAAAGCAAAAAGACTTGCTCATTTCTGTTGCTATTTCTTCAGGGGATAAGACCCCTACAAAATGAACATCGCTTATTTTCAACGCCTTAGAAAGATCTTGACAAACAGTCATTAGTTCTCCAGATCCCACAAATTTTAAACATAAATCGGGACATCTTTCCTTTGCTTTTTGAAACGCCAATAAAATCAGATGTGGGGCTTTTTTCTCCACAAATCTCCCAATTGCCAATACTTGATTACTATGATAATCCGGAGTAACCTTTAAAAATAAAGGGTTGGGAGAATAAGTCATTTTGAAAATCTTTTCTACAGGTGCACCAATAGCTATAAGATCTTTTTTCATCTCTTCTGATACTACAATAATTGCTCTGGCAATTGAGAACATGCGCTGATAAGCTATATGGTATTTCCTCAATACCTCATAAATAGAAGCGTCAAATCCATGAAAATGAACAATCAAGGGAATATTGAGTTCATCTGCTATAGGAGCCATTACGGCACCAGATGGGCCGTAGTTAGCAAAAATCAAGTTAATGCGGTGGGACTTAATATACCTGATCAGGTAATGTTCTTTTAAGGGTCTTTTGATTAATCCGGTTCTTTTCTTGATCAAATCAATTAGTGGAGGAGTCTTATAACTTTGAAGTTTTTTGTCTTCTGACAAATGGGGAAATGCATCACCGTAGCAATGAAAAATCTGAGCATCAAGCCCACTCTTTAGATTTTGAATAAAGGTTTCAGAATAGGCATTCAGAGCCGTGGAAGTAAAACAAATTCTTATTTTTTCCATCCCACTACCCCTATGTTGGTAATCAAGTTCTGTTCATTCGATTCATTTAAAATTCTGTCTTTTTTCAATAAATATTGAATTACCGGCCTTATAATAAAGAAAAGTAGTTTCTGATATACCTTACTCATTTTTCTGCGCTTTAGCCAAAGCCCGAGGACTTGCGCTAAAGATGCATCCCATCCTCCCAGGCAAGTAATCTCAATATCCTGAAATCCTGCCTTTGTCAGTAAATGCCTAAGCCCAAAAGGTGTATATCTGTAGAAATCATAAGGAGCCTCATGGGTAGGCCAGATAAACGGGACAGTCAATATCAGAGGGGAATCCTTCTTAAGTATTCTATGGATTTCTGTTAAAGTAAGTAAAGGATCAGGACAATGCTCTAATACTTCTGTAGCCATAGCGGAGTCATAAACTGAATCATCAAATGGAAACGTAATTCCATCCCAAAAAAAATCTGGCTTGACTCCTACTTTGTATTCATGTCCACCTATCAAATCAATTCCCGAATAAGAACTTACTTTTGAATTTGATAAAATCATAGATTCATATGGCTTTTCTCCACACCCTACATCAAGAAATTTTCCAGTTAGAACGCTCTTTTTAGATTCAAGAAATCTAAAAATGGAACGCTTAATATAGAATCTATCAATATTTTCAAAAGTTATTTTTTGGGGGTTAAAATCGATCATATCTTTTCTAAAACGACAAATAGATTCCTTCCTTCTAAAAATCTATTTCTAAATAAAGTAGCTATCCTCGGTCTTAATTTCAATGGGAATAGTGCATAAACTATTTTCAAAATCCCGTATTTGAGATTCAGCTTAAGTAAGTCACTGACCCTGGAATTTTCAAATAAATAAATCAACTCGTAATCCGATAGTCTTTCTGTTTGACAATCAATCAGTTTAAAACCAAATTCTTTTCCTACCAATCTAACAGACTCTTTGTTCCAGAGTCCCATATGATGGGGAGGAAGATTTAATGTATGAAATTTATCAAATACATATAAATATGGATTTGAATTTGGTACAGAGAAAATAATCTTCCCATTTGGCTCTAATAAGTCGGATGCTTTTTTAAAGAATAAAGATATATCCCACATATGTTCTAAAACCTGAAATAATGCAATAACATTAAATTTACCCAACTCATTTATTGAGGTGAAAAAATCTTTGTTTACAACATTTAAACCTATAGCTCGGGCATTATCTACTTCAACTTGATTAAGCTCAAGACCAGTGCATTCCACATCCTTATTTGCTAATTGTTTAAGGAAATATGAATTCCCAGATCCAATCTCGAGCCATTTATCAGGCTTTACAGCATACTTCAAAGCTTCTTTGTGCTCCCACCTACTATGGTAATAATTATTTTTACTATTACTTAAAAGTTCATAAAACACTCCATCCCCTACAATAGTAAACGGGAAATAAAATCTATACTTTGTCTTTTGGCATTTGTAAATTTTTATATTTTCAATATCTTGAAAATATTCACTTACATCTAGATTAAATTGGCTTTTGTATTGATTTATTATTTCTTCAACATTATATGAACCCTCAACTTTTAATGTGTAGTCCTTATTTATGGGGTTTTTCATTAAACGAACCATTTACCATTAGCCACATACTTAGCAGCGCCTGGCTGCCAATAATAATCTCTAATTTCTCCCATAACTTCAACTTTAAACGGACAAATATTTGAGACTGTATCAATTTTTTCTTTTGTGTAATTGTCAGCAAAATGAATTTTCAAAGTATATAATCCTGGATACAATTTCAATTCATTCAATTCTGATCTGACTGTCAATTGATTTTCAGCTTTAGTAAAATTCATTTCAGAACCTATGTATAATTCATGAATAATAGCATTTTCATATTCGTCAAAAATTTGATAGGCTATTGCAGGATTAACTAGATTTGCCGGTAAGTCAACCGTAACTTCTATTGACAGCATTTCGCCGAATCTATGGACATTATTTGGTTCAGAAGTCTTTAATTCTACTTTTAATATCCCAGATTTCAGATCACTATTAAAATTCAAATTATCTTTTCTGCCAGTATTAAGGTAGGATCTAACGCCACCCTCAGTATTTCCAAGGTAAATACATCTCCCATTTTCTAATACAAGAGATTTATTTGTCAAAGTAGTAACAGCTTGTAAATTATGACTAACAAAAAGTACCGTTCTACCCTTTCCAGCCACTTCTTCCATTTTCCCTAAGCACTTTTTCTGGAATTCGTAATCACCTACCGCTAGAACCTCATCGATTATAAGGATTTCAGGTTCGAGATGTGCAGCTACGGAAAACCCCAAGCGTACCTTCATTCCTGAAGAATAAAATTTTACAGGTGTATCAATAAATTTTTCCACACCGGAAAAATCGATGATTTCATCCAGTTTTGAATCAATTTCCCGACGTGTCATTCCGAGAATTGTCCCATTCATATAGATGTTGTCTCTACCGGATAGCTCTGGATGGAATCCTGTCCCTACTTCCAAAAGCGAAGCAACTCGGCCATGGATTTCTATTTTACCTGAAGTAGGCTCGGTAATTTGAGAAAGGATCTTTAATAGGGTCGATTTTCCTGCACCATTTTTCCCAATGATTCCCAAAACCTCCCCTTCCTTTACTTCAAAGTTAATTTCTTTCAAAGCCCAGAAAACGGATTCATCTTCTGATCCAAAACGACTGAGCTTTCTAAGCTTTTGAAGATTATCCCAAGGTGATTTTAGAATATTAAACACTTGCCCGGCCAAGGTATTTGCTTTATTTTCTTTTAAGCCAAGGCGATAACGTTTGGATAGATTTTNAAGATTATCCCAAGGTGATTTTAGAATATTAAACACTTGCCCGGCCAAGGTATTTGCTTTATTTTCTTTTAAGCCAAGGCGATAACGTTTGGATAGATTTTCGACTTTGATTACTGTCTTACTCATTTAATGTTTTTACAAATATTTTGCTTTTGCAAAATGTGATTTTTCATGTTTAATTTTCAACAAAAAAATTATTTCTTGATAAATATCGCATCTACTTGGCGTAATTGGCCTGGAGAAGAATAAGAATAATTGTATAATCCCACTAACTGAAAGCCAACCTCTTTAAACAACATAAGGGTATCTTCCAGACCTATTTGACCGATGTAGGTTGGCATGGTGATAATTTCGGTATACACAATTTTAACTCCCCCATCCGCCAAAAAATTCTCAGCCCCCTTTAGGACTTTGAACTCAGCTCCTTGAACATCCATTTTAAGAATATCAATAGACTCAATTCCAAGTTCCGAAACCAACTGATCAATTGTTCTAGTTTCAATTTCCAATATCTCCTTTGTCTCTAAAAGACCATCTCCCCAAGTTAAATTACCTTTTACATCAGATTCTAAAATTGAATTGGTCATTTCAAATTGATTAGAATGAAATAATGATTTTCCTGAAGAATCACTTAACCCAAATTGAAAAAGTTTAAAGGATGGTTTATTAGACAAATTTGCCTGCAAATGTTTAAATGATTCGGAAAAAGGTTCAAAGCAATAAATTGTGGAATCTGGAAACAACGATTTGTATTTCGATGCAACATGCCCATGATAAGCACCAACATCAAAAATTATTGGATTCAAGTTCAAACCATTTAAAATTTGTTTTTGTACAAGAAACGGATCATGTTTTGTAATAAAAGGGGAATTTAATTTGACAACTTTTAGTCCGAGGTCTCTTAAAACAGATTTTAGAAGGTTTTTAAAATTCATAAAGTAGATAAAAATTAAGGGCTATTTCTTTGTATATCGTTTGATTTTTTGGAAAACCCTCCAAGAAAATATTCGAAATTTAACAGACAAAGTTAGTAATTCAGATAATATATATATTTCATCACAACCTATTTTAATAACCTTCTTATAACCAAAATCAATTAAATAGCTTGATATATTTATATCTTGATAATTATTTTCTACAGAAATAACTTCAATTCGATTTATTTTAAAGTCAATTGACTTTAAAATATCAAACTCATTACCTTCTGTATCTATGGATAAATAGTTTACCTTATTATTCATTATTAAATCATAAGAAGACAACTCCCTTACAGGAACCTTAATTTCTAAAAGGCTCCCTCCCTTTTCTTTCAATTCCTTTTCAATTCGAGAAATATGCTTGTCATCAAAACTGCTTTTCATTCCACTTAGCATCTCAGAATAGCCAGAGATTTGCCAAAATAAAACTTCTCCATTTGCTGTTCCAACACAACAGTTTTCATTAATGCTATTTCTATTTTCTACCAATTGGAGAAATACTTTTGGGTTAGGTTCAAAACATATTCCTTTCCATTTTCTTTTCCTTTCTAAAAAGTATGTGTTACTAAATGAAATTCCATCATGTGCTCCAATGTCTATAAAAAACCCATTTTCTTTTTTATGAAAAATAACTTGATCAAGAAATTCATCTTGACGATGTTGCGAGTAATAATTTTTCATTCCATTATCAATACCATACCCTTTCATACCCACCAATTCTTCTTTTAATTTTACTTTCTAGAATTAATATTTGCCGAATCACTAACCCTTTAGCTTTTCGTAACCCTTTCGACCTTGTCTGAAATGTGCCATTAAATATTTTCTCAAAAAATGACCTTAATCTTTCTTGGTCAAAATAAACACTAAGTTGATTCCCGTTGAGGATAGGCTGTAGGATAAATTCCTTGTAGGCTTCCTCATCCTCATTTAGGAATTTGATCTTTTCTATAAAAGCTTCGTCAGTTTCAAAATTAAGTCGATTGAGAATTCTGCTTGGGTTAAAATCAAGTTCAATACAGCTACTCCCCCAATAGATCGGAATACACCCAGCTATAAAGCAATCCATTATCTTTTCCGTTACATATCCCGGGTAGCTGCTGTTTTCATAAGCAATACAGAATTTATATGGTCGCATAAATTCTATTTTATCAGGTACGGAACCACCAATATTATTTAGCACTTTACCTCCAGAATCCACTCTTTGATACTTGCACAGTTTTTCAAAGAAATTATTTCGCTCCACTGCTCCTGCATTGGAAGCGATAAAACAGCAGAACTTTGATTTGGGATTTTGATCAATAATCTGCTGATGCTTCGGGAAAATTAATGTGGAGAAATCATAATACCACAAGATGGAATATAGTGGAACTCGTAGATAATCAGGTCTGCTGAGAAAATCAAAACCTAAGGCATAATCGCATAAATAGAAGTTAGGCCGGTGATTTTCTCCAGTGTAAAAGATCTTTGGGCAGTCGTATTTTAAATGCTCATTTCCCCAGGAAGAGTAAATTATAAAATCCGGATTTTCACTTAGTTCTACGCGGAAAAATCGCTTTAAAAAAGTGAAAATTCGATCATTTTCAGGTTTGAAATTTTTATAATGATCTACGAATTTTAGTTTAATTGACTTCATTCAAATTAAATTCCAAAATACAAAACTTGGAAATCGTCTTTAGGATAAACTTGAAATTAGCTTCACTTCATTCTTCAAAATTGCCACATAGTTTGAAATGACAAAGTTTTCTTTGGCTACCGAATAAGAAGAAAACTCTATCGATTTTGGGAATAATTTACCAATTAGGTATCCATTTGCCTCAAATAAAGAATAGAAGTCTTTTAACAAAAACCTGCTCTCCAAGCATATTTCTCCATATTCAAATTGAATTATCCTTATTTTTTGTCTTTTTATCATGCTTTCAAATCCTCCTAGAACTTTGGATTCATATCCTTCCGTATCAATTTTCAAAAAATCAATTGTTTCAATTCCCTTATTGTTACAAAAATCATCTCCCTTTGTGGACGAAACAACTATTTTTTTAGGATCCTGAGAACTTAGTGGATGGTCATAGGCGGAAGAAAAAAATGAATATTCGGAGTAATAGTTGAATTCCATTTCACTTGCAGTGTCAGATAAGGCAAGATTAATAGGAAAGACATCTGATAAAGAATTTGTATTCCTTTTCAGTATCTCAAAGGTTTGAGGAACTGGTTCAAAAGCATAAACTTTTGCATTTTCATTGTACTTTTTCACCTCAAGTGTCCATTCTCCGATATTAGCTCCAACATCAACAATTGTCTCTATCCCATTGCCTTTAAGTTTAGAGATCAACCAAAATTCCCCATTTGTTTTAAAATCATTGTTCTTATTCTGTTGAGCATGAAATATAGTATTGGAAATATCCCCTAAGAGCATCCCTAGTTTAGTGTCCCTATTTGAAGTAATCCAAGTATAAATTTTTTTCTTAATACTCATAAATGGTATTAAATAGTAACTGATTTTATGAAGGAGATTTTTTTAACAAACCAATTCTTTCGAATGATTTTTGAGTTTTTAAAGACTAGCATTTTTTTGGGTATCTAAATTCTCAAAAAATGATTTGGTGAAAATATACCTTCCCTGATTATTCAGATGCCCCTGATCTTGGAAAAGTGATTTGTTAACCTCGATTGATTGATCCGGAACAATTTGTACATATCTGAGATCAGAGATAGCTTTTTTCAAATAAACATGATCCCCGAGATAAATGGGTGCAGTAAATAATTTCAAGTCTATTTCTTTCTTTTCCGCAAGCTGAATGATTGTTTGCAAGTATTTCCAGTCATCCTGATCAATAAATTCGGGAGCTTTTCTCAGAGCTATTTCCACCTTTGCCACCTCCACTGATCGAGATGAAGAACTCATCCCTCCCTTCAATGCTGAGTATGGATCTTGTCTCCCAGAAGACATCAGGAATTTGCGAGCAATTTCTTTTGGAGAGAAATACTTATTGAAGTAGAAGTACCTCCACTCGGGGAAAACATCAGAAACCCAATTATCCAAAACTGGTAACTCTTCTTTCAGCACAGTTTTGACATCTTCATCCTCCCAATAAGGCATAAATGTGAAAGCATGAAACTCATTACTGAAAGACTCTTTGGAATTCAAAGAATGCATATCTACCTGGAGATACAATTCTTTAGTAGAATTTGATTTTAGAAAATGAGTAAGCACCAAATAATTATCCTTAAATCCGCTTCCATTACTTCCCAGATTGATTCCACTTTTTCCGGTCAGGCTATCCAACAAAACCATATCAAATGCCCCGTAAGCCCTACTGGAACCTAAAATGGCATAATCAACCGAATTACCCTTTTGAGCCAGGACCCATTGCTTCTTTTCTGAAAGATCCAGGAATCGATCCTGTGTAAAAAAGAAGTTACAAAATGAGCCGTAGACATAAATAAACAGAACGAGAAAAACGGCACTAATCGCAATTTTGGATAAAAACTGAATCATCAAAATTGGAAGTAGATGAAGTCCTGAGGATTGAAGAATACTCCATAAAACAAGATTAAGCCTATCACTGCAGAATAACTGAAGTACCTCAATACAGGTCTTTTGAAATTGAGGACAATCATACTTCTCATGACCCACTCTGATAACAGAAGGATCATGACTAATGAAATTGACAATAGATAAGTACTGATCCTTAAACCCTCCGTAAATGGGTTTGCTGCAATACCGCTTAAATATCCCCAAGCACTTTCAATTGATTCTGCCCTGAAAAATATCCAGGCCACGCAAACCAGAATGAATGTGACAAGAATCTTGATAAACTCAGAAATCGATGGAAGCAGTCTATTTTCCCCTGCTTCATCCAGATGAACTCTGTTCTTCCCTATTAAGAAAATCGGAATAAATAGCGCCGCATGAATCCCTCCCCAGACAATAAAGGTCCAGTTGGCCCCATGCCAGAAGCCTGAAACGAGAAATACTATAAAGATATTCCGGATAGCTTTGGCTTTGGGTACGCGACTTCCACCCAGTGGGATATATACATAATCCCGAAACCAGGTGGAAAGAGAGATATGCCATCTACGCCAGAACTCGGCGATGTCCCGGCTGAAATAGGGTGTTCGGAAATTGGTCATGAGTTGGAACCCGAAAAGCATGGCCACACCTATTGCGATATCAGAATACCCTGAGAAATCTCCATAGATCTGAAAGGCAAAGAGAACCGCTCCCATGATGAGCTCGAGTCCAGATGCTGTTTGGTAATTCTCAAAGATGGGATTGACCACGAGGGCACAGTTATCCGCGATCACCATTTTCTTGAATAGTCCCCAGAGGATGAGTTTCATCCCATCAGAACCCTGCTGATATTCGAATTCCCGTTTTTTGAAGAATTGAGGAAGGAGATTTGATGCCCGCTCGATGGGGCCTGCTACCAGTTGTGGAAAGAAGGCCACAAAGGTAAAGAAGGCAATGGGATCTTTGGTAGCTTCCATTTTACCACGATAGACATCGATGGTATAGCTCATGGTTTGGAAAGTGTAGAAGCTAATACCAACTGGGAGGATGAGATTAAGCGTACTTGTATGGGCTTGGAAGCCAAAGAGGGTGATGAATTCGGTGGCTGATTCAATAAAAAAGTTGAAGTATTTGAAGAAGCCAAGAAGGCTGAGGTTGAAGGCAATGCTGATTGTTAGGTAGAGTTTGCGACCATGGAAAAGACCGGAGACAGAAGACGGTAGACGGAAGATGGAAGAAGAATTGTCCGATGTCAGATGCCCGATGTCCGATGAGGCGACCGTTTTCCCTTTATAGAGATTGATTCCCTCCTCCTTCGCTCGATTGGTATCGGAAGACGGTTCACCCATTTTTAATCCGCAGAAATAGTCTATAGCAGAACTGGCGATAATCAGGCTGAGGAATCTCCAATCCCACCAGCCATAGAACACATAGCTGGCAAGTAGTAAAAAGGCATTCTGTAGCTTCAAGTTCTTCTTAAATACAAACCAGTATAGTAGGAATACTACAGGTAGGAAGAGAAGGAAGGTGAAGGAGTTGAAAAGCAAGGTTGGGTGTTGGTTGTTGGGTGTTGGTTAAAGGTTAAGGGTTAAGGGTTAAAAGGTTAAGTTGTTGTTGGGTGTTGGTTCTGCCACGGTGGACAAGTGTCGGTTGTTAGAATTTAAAATGAAGGAATTTAAACGGTGGACGAGTGTTAGTTGTTAGAATTTAAAATGGGTGACTGACTACTGATTCTGATATCGAGAGTAATACATACCAATTACCCTGGTCGAACTAGGGAATTTGAGATGCGATATTAGGAACTAAAGGTTTCAGGAAATCGGGAAAGTCATGTAACAGGATAAGCTTTCCTTTAGTCAGGGAAAAACAAAAGATTGGTTCAGATTTATGCCCTGAACAATCAAAAACGTCCACAGAATCAAAATAGGTAAAATTGTCATTTAGATTTTTAAAACCTTCAAAATACCTTTTAAGTATTTCGTTTTCTGGGACAAAGTGTCCTCCATTTTCCACTCGAATTGCGACTCTGGTTATGGCTTGTTGGACAGAATCTAAAATGAAATATATTAAATGCAATTCGTATCCTTCCCTTTTGAATCTTTCTGGCCAATAGAGTGGAGTTGAATTAAAATTTGTTTCATCTGTTTATAATTGTTTTTCAATGGTCATATGGAATCTCGCATACATTATAATCATCCCAGTGTGTGACTCTTGAGTCATGCCTGCCTGTCCGGTAGGCAGGCTCGATTTCATAACAAAAATCTTTTTTTTTCAGAATGGCCTCATTAACCTCTATTTCCAATTCTTCAAAGGCCTGATTGTGTGCCATTTGATCTCTTATCTCTGATTGCTGAAGTTTTGAATAAAATTCCAAGAAATACTTATCGTAATCGAAAGGAGTCACGTTTCCATCAAAAAATGCTTGGGAAAAGGAAGATTTTCCTGCGCCATTACAACCTGCTACAACCCATAGTTTTGGTTTATTCAAGATTGAATTGTGGGGACGGAGTTGGATTTTTATTCAGAGTCCCTGCTTTCAATGCTAGTTCGTAAACTTCAATTTCCTTAATAACTCGTGGCATTTGAGCTTTAAGTTGTATTTGAAACTTCAGGATTTCTTTTTTTTTCTCCTTGATATTCATGAAAGCAAATTTACTATTATTTATCGAAGGTGAGGCTATACTACTTTACAACCATCCATCACCTGTGTTTGAAGTCTTAGTTTAACCCGGAATATGCATTAGCAATTCTATTGCGGTCTTTAATTGCTTCAAAATCAGCCACTACGTTGCTATTTTCGACTTAACCATAGCTTCGGCTATGCCTCAGTCTCCAAACAGCCTGATTTTCTTGCAATTACAGCCCTCATTACGAAACCTAATACATAATCCGGGTTTAAAAACATGTGAAAATTTAATCACCATATTTTTCAAGCATAGCATTTAAATTCTCTTCAAGCTCATCTATAGAGATTGAGGTATTCATATTTTCTTTAGAATGAGCGTAATCTGATTGTACAGCTGCTTTAAGTGCATTGAAGTGTTCGTTGCCAACTATCTCCAATTCATTAGGGCTGATTTTTTCAAGCAACTCCATCAACTGCTGGTATGCTGAATCACTTACTTTAAGAGTTATAGTCTGCATAAGAAATGAATTTTTATTAAGATAAATTACGATTGGAAATTAAACAAGTTGCTTTTAAATAATTGACTAACATTAATCAAGGTTGGCTTGTGATTGGTTATTGATTGTCCCGATAGCTATCGGGAGTTGTTGGTTTTTAGTTGTTGGTTTCGCCACGGTGGGTAGGTGTTATACGTTAATGGTTAAAGGGTTAAAGGGATCCTCAAAAGAGTGAGTTAGTTCCGCCACGGCGGACGAGTGTTAGTTAGTTCAGTATTTACCCCCGGCCCCTAAAGGGGAGATGGGAGTTATTGGTTAAGGGTTAAGGGTTAAGAGGTTAAAGGGGTTAAGGGTTAAGAGTTAAGGGTTAAAGGTTAAGAGGTTAAAGGTTAAAAGGGCTCCTGAAGCAAAAGGCATTGTATTTCAATACAAAAATCCAAATAGCCAAAGCGGAATTTTCGTACCAAAACCGATCTCAATTCCATCTGCTGCTACAAAGTAACCTGCTAATTCAGGATCTGATAAATCTTTATTTTTTCCTCCAACTTCTATGGTCCATTTCTGATCAATTTTAAAATCAGCATTGACCGGCAAAGTAACTTTATGTTTATAACTCACTTGGTTTAGAAAGAATGTCTCTCTTAGATTTCCAACATCGACATTGTTTCCAAGGGAATAGGCTAAGTTGGTATTTTCCAAATAGAGTTTTTCCGGTTTTTGCAATAAGGAAATGCCTTCGTTGGAAGAATATAAATTATTAGTCAGTTTACTTTCTTTTAAGTAATTGAGATAAGTCAGCAAAGTGGTTCTATTGATTCCGATTTTTTGACTCAGTTTGGAGATGTTTGGAATAAAGGGAACTGAGTCAGCAATTACACTTAGAAGCTGTTTGATTTTTGGCACATAGGCCAAATCAAATTTTCTCAATTGGGGTAGTTCTACCTCAAGAATTAGATTCACTACTGATCTTACTTGCTGATCTGTAAGGTCTCCAAAATCTCTATAAAATGGATAATACCCATAGCTTAAGTAGTTTGGGAAATATTTTAACGGTCTAATTTGACTGCTTATTTCACTTGCAAGTGCTACATGTTTCTCAAAAATAGCTTCTAATGAGATCCTTGATAGTTGCAGGCCATTCTCCAAATTCACATACTCCCTAAAGGAGAGACCTGTCATTTGATAAATAAATGCTCTCCGACTGAGGTCTGCCGAAGCATTAAGAATTTCCAGAAGCGATGATCCTGTGAATACTACTTTTATTTCTGGGTAAAAATCATAGATATTTTTAATCTCTCTTGACCAATTTGGGTATTTATGAACTTCATCCAAGACTAATTGAAGACCACCTTGTTTTGAAAATTGATCTACAAGGTCGGAGATTGTATGAGTCGCAAACCAAATGTGGTCCAAGGAAACATATAAGGATTGTTCTTCTCTTCCTTTAAATTCATTTTTTAAATATTAAAGGATTAAGGTGGTCTTACCCACACCTCTTGATCCGGTAATCCCTATCAAACGAGTATCCCATTTGATATCCTCCATAATGCTTCTCTGAAATCCTAAATCAGTTTTTGAGAGTAGCTTTCTATATAATTCGTGAAGGACTTGCATTATTGTTCATCTTGGTATACAAAAATAGGCAAAATATGTATATCAAGGTGTACGTTTTCATAAGGAATTGAGATTCCAAAACGGCGAATGGGTGCTTGGTGGTTAAAGGGTTAAAGGTTAAGGGTTAAGGGTTAAAGATTCCGCTATGGCGGATGAGTGTTGGTTGATAGTTTTAGAATTTAAAATGAAGGAATTTAAACCCACCTTCGGTCGGCAGGATTTACCCCCAACCCCTAAAGGGGAGATGGGAGCTAAGGTGGAAAACTGATGGTTGTTGTTAGTTCCGCCACGGTGGGTAGGTGTTATACGTTAATGGTTAAATAGGTTAAGAGTTAAAGGGATCCTCAAAAGAGTGAGTTAGTTCCGCCTCGGTGGACGAGTGTTAGTTGATAGTTTTAGAATTTAAAATGAAAGGAATTAAGACCCACCTTCGGTCGGCAGGATTTACCCCCAGCCCCTAATGGGGAGATGGAAGCTAAGGTGGAAAACTGATGGTTGTTGTTGGTTATTAGTTCCGCCACGGCGGACGAGTGTTAGTTGTTGGTTCCGCCTCGGTGGACGAGTGTTAGTTGCTAGAATTTAAAATGGCTGACTGACTACTGGTTCTGATATCGGGACTTACTACTTAACTTATCAATTCTTCTTTACAACCACCCATTTACCATTTTTTGTAGAACCTACCCGGAAGACGATTCCAAGTGTTTTGAGTTTTTTAATATTATATTCGACACCTCTTACGGAAATCCCCAACTGGTCAGCTAGCTCATCTCTTGTAAGACGGGGATTTTGAGCCATTAAATTGATTAAGGCTTTCGCTGTTTCTCCCACAGTTTCTCCCACAGTTTCTCCCACAGTTTCTCCCACAGTTTCATTCTCAACTTCCAAACTTGGAAAAGTCATTCTGATATAGTTTTCGGAAAAGTGAAAGCATTCTTTTCCGTATGATTGGAGAATGCGGGGAACACCAGAACCTAGCTGCTCCACCAGCTCCATATCCCGAAAGACACGCATAAGTTCTTTACTTCGAGGGATAGAAATACCCTCAAAAAATTCAAGTTGTGATAATCCCTGGGGTAAGCCACCGTAGGAAGTAATTTCAAATCGATCAGCAAAGAATTCGAATTTAGGAGCCAATTCATAGGTATAATCATTGTGCACCATTGCATTAATGACTGCCTCTCGAAGAGCAAGAGAGTTCCATTTCTTCTTTTCAATACGTTCTTTCGAAGTGATCTTGGTAAATGTTTTGTTTTCGACCTCAATTTTATCTAAAACCTGTTTTGTAGCTTTAACAAGGGAGCAGAAACCAAACTCATCACTTTGAATTAGATCCACCCGATTTGTCGAGGAGTATTTAGCCACTTTAACCGATACCGTATTATTGTCTGCAAGCAAGTAAGCGACATAATTGAGCAGTCGATCTTCATTGAGGAGTTCTAGGGTTTTCGTAAAAGGCAGGTTGAGCGGCTTCGCAACAGACTCATAATATATGCGGAGTTGCTCAAATTTCAGATCTTGACTTGGAGATTTGATTTTTCCGATAGAGTTTCGAATCCTTTTTGCGAAGAGTTCTTCGATCATTCGAGGAGGCATTGGTTCGGATGCGCTCCCCTTGCGAACAAAGGTTCCCTTCTCAGACATCCCATATTTTTTGAGGTAATAGGGACGTTCCTGACCACTTGCGACGATAATTTTAAGAATAGTCTTTTCTTTGCGGATTTCAGTTACAATATCGAATAGTCCTAGGCAAGAAGGGGCAATATTATGTTTGATCCTGTCTTTGATCTGAAGCTGAATAGCATCTGGGTTTTCTACTCCAACTTCCTCCCCTGATCCATCTACCCCAAGGTAAATGGTGCCACCTCCTAGGTAATTGAGAAAAGCGACCACCTCTTTTTCGAAGTTGTCTGTAAGTTGGCGTTTGTATTCTAGTCGATTATTTTCGCTCAAGGAGCCATTTGTTTAATTTATAATTTGTTGAATTGAAAAACTTGACAAATTGATTCACAACAATACTAGAGGCCTTGCTATTATGAAGGAGATGTAACTCTTAATTTCTGATTTCTGAGATCAATGTAGATTTCCCACTTCCGTTAGGCCCTGCAAAAAGTCTAAATTTATACGCTGAAATCAATTTTGTAATTTAAAAATGCCTTTACTTGCCTTTTTACTTTTAAATCTTGATTCTTTGATTGTCACTTCAGTTCCGTTAGGACTTATTTGAATTATCTTATTATTTCTTGCTACTATATCCTCTAGACCAAGAACTCTAATCAATTTTTTTGCCTTTTGATTTGCCCTGTTTTGAGCAATGATAAGTTCTTTAGCTGTAATTTCTTTCTTGCTCATTGTTTGGGTGCGTTATACGTTTACTTCCAAATCACTAACGGAATACCAAAATACCTGGTTTTTGTTTTAATGGATATCTTGCCTTCGACCGTTGTTAGAGAATTCTAAAATGCAGGGATTGAGAATTTAAAATACCCAGAGCCGGAGTCGAACCAGCAAGATGCTATTAAGGCGTGATCCTATCAGAATCTAAAAGGTCTGAAAATATAGCAGTTTTGTGGGTGGAACTCCATTTCTTATTACTGCATCGTCTTGAATCTAGTGTCTAGACTCTTAGTTCTAAACTCCTGCCTTCGTTAGGCAAGCCTGCTACCTGCTACCTGCTACTCAGAAAACACAGCTTCGCCCTTTGAGTCCCATTTCCGGGCATTAATCGAGGAGTTGTAGAATCCAACATCCTAAGTCACAATCGAGATTGCCATCCCTTCGGGAGGCAGGCTTCGTCTGCTTTTAGGCCTTTTCGTAATGATGCTTATGACTGAGTAATAAATTTACTCGGTAGTTTTTGAAAAGCAAACTTTGGTGTTGGAAGTTTGTAGGTGTTTGGTGTTGGATGTCAGGTGACGGGTGTTGGGTGTTGGGTGTTGGGTGTTGGTTGTCATTGTTGTTAAGGATTATAGATCCGGCTTCTAGAGAAGCAGGATAACTCGGAAAACAGACTTTCGGAAAAGCCATTCGTGCGACACGAACGGCTAACGTTAATTCTGACCTGCAGTCCGGAGACGAGCGCAACTCCCCCTTCAGCACATATATTGTCATAGAAAATTATCCTTGCCAAAGGGGGCTCGGGGGATTTTG
>NZ_JAXRUT010000037.1:0-40058 GCF_035156405.1 Algoriphagus aurantiacus
ACTTTCCTGTTCCTATCTAATTGTTTAAAACCAGAAACCTCCGGGTGCCTTAGTCCCATTACTCTACCAAGCAAAAACCCATAAAACAACCACCCATGGTATCCCTGCAAATCAGGTTTGACATACGCTAAAGCATAGTGAATGGCTGCTATTCCCAAAGCGAGGGTAATTCTATTCTGTAAACTGAGACCTGATCTTGTGAAGCATATAAAAAGAAATCCCACATACAAAGGGATCCATAGCATCAGATCTTCTACAGGCGAATAGGGACTGATTATTCCCATACCGGCATAGCCAATAAACAAGATGTAAGCTATCAGAGAGATCTCCTTGTGCAGCTTCGGGAAAAGCCCAAAAACAACATGACCACCATCTAGTTGACCAATCGGAAGTAGATTTAAAGCCGTGAAAAACAGCGCGAAAAAGCCTGCAAATAAATAAGGGTAGTGGATCACCTCCGACATGGCTGGCAATCGGTCAGGATCGGCGAAAACTTCACCCAATCCCCAAAACAGCAGGTTATTTCCCAGTTCAAAATCAAGTTCTCCCTCTCCATATCCTTGGAAATCAGGATCAGCATACTCCGGATGGATCGAGTAAATATATTCAGGCTCAGGAAGTGTAGAAAACCCATAAATAAGAACCAGTACTGCTATAACAAATCCGGCCAAGGGGCCAGCAACACCAATGTCAAAGAATTTCTTGCGACTATTGACAAAACCTTTCATCTGGATCACCGCGCCAAAGGTTCCGATAGTAGGTATCCCAACAAAACCCAACCATCCAGGAATGAAGAATGGAAGCGTACATTTTACCTTATGATAAATAGCTGTGAAAAAATGACCCAGCTCGTGAATAAGTAATATTCCTATAAAAGGCAAAGAGAAGGCCATTGACTTCCAGAAATACTCCAATGTGAGTAAGCTCTCTCCCTCACCGAGAACAGATTTCCCATATACCCACTCTGTTCCTGCCAGAGTGGTAGTAATTAGGGTAGTGAGAAATAGAATTCCGTGACGTAGGTATTCTTTGTTGCTATACATTCTTAAAATAGTCGAATATTACTTCTGGCCCCGTCACATGAATCGCCTGAATTCCTACTTCTTTAGCTCCTTCCACATTGGCAAGTAGATCATCAAAAAATATCACCCGGTCTCCTGAAGTCCCAAGGTCAACAAGCATCTTTTCATAGATTTCCGGTGAAGGCTTAGCAAGTCCCATTTCATGACTCAAAAACACCCAATCAAAAATTGGATCGAAATTTTCCAGGTTATGATCATTCTGCAAAATTCTGTTTACACCATGGATATGTATGGGATTTGTGTTGCTCAATACCCCTACTTGAAATTTTTCTCTCAATTTTGAAATTAATTCTAGTCTTTCTTCAGGGATTTTGAGCAACAAATCATTCCACAATTCATCTACTTTCTCATCATTCCAGTCCTGTTGAAAATAGCCTCTAACCTCTTCTCTAAACTGATCTGAATTGATTCTTCCGACTTCATAATCCTTGTGAAAATCAGTAAGATAAAAACCATTTACCTGATCATGTAACTCAGCTGAAACTTCTTGTTTGATGCGTTGCATTGCTTTGTGGTAATCAATATCAATAATGACATTTCCTAAATCAAAAATCAAAAAGTCTGCATCGGGAGCATTTTTCATTCGAAATATTGGTTGTGTATTTGCATTCAAATATGTAACATTGCACTCCCAAAACCAAGGTTTAAGGCGAATACACGCCAAAACTAAAAGTTTTAATAGTAAAGGGCCTATAGCTCATTCGGTTAGAGCAACTGACTCATAATCAGTAGGTGCCTGGTTCGATTCCAGGTGGGCCCACCACTCTGGGCAAAGTCTTTTTTGAAAGATTTTGCCCATTTTTTTTGCCCTTTAACTCATTGTTGATCAAGTAGATAAAAGGAACTACCTCATTAATCCTAGTGGTTTAATGTCTTCCCACATCAAGAGTGATGTTTTCAGGGAAAATCGAAGGTTACGTCTTTAAAAGCAGGGATTTTGATAATACCCTTATAAAATGGATTTTTTAACTGACCCCAAAATCTATTTTTTTTTAATCTTAGCACCATTTCTTCTCGGTAATAAAACCTGTTCAGTGGAATAAATACCCAGTGCTATAGTGTTGAAAATCCATTTGAGATGTTTTGCTTCCGCCTCTTTGACAATAATTATAGATTTTCCCTCCGGACTTCTCGCATTCCTATAACCATATGGTGTCATCCAGAGCCATTTCCCTTCTTTTAATGCCCTACGCACCCCATAAATAACTTAGGGCTCTCCTCTCATTTTATACTTCAGGTGCAGCCAAATAAAAGGCTAGCATCATCTTCCTTTCTGGAATTGGCAGGTCTAGTGGTTGCTCTATTGCTTTCGGTTATACATTCATCTTCCGCAGTGTGGATATAATAATTATATGCATCACCGGCATTTCTGCTAAATCGATCCCACTGAGAGTGGTTGCCATGTCTTTGAGACAACTTTGTCCAACTATATTCCCTCAAAAATCCAGAATAGCTTCGAGGTCTGAATTGATAGGGGCAGAAGTGTGTTGATGAACTACTTTCCAAAGGTCTCTCTTCTTGACAAATCCCAGGGTGATTCTATTTTTCATGCTTCTTATAATCGTATTATCGATTGAAATAGCCTGGAATGTAATCAGAGCGCTCCCAAACCCGACATTGTCGCATTCGTGGATTTCTATCATTTCAAATAGCACATTCACCTTTTCTTCCCCTAAAGAACCTAACCAGTCTTTTATGGCAAATGACCATTCTGCCAGGCCTGTTTGATACCCTTCCTCCCACATATCAAAAATCACAACGTTGTCATCATATAATCCAATCATGCTTTGGGTATCCTTCTCCCATGCCGATTGCTTATAAATAGTAAAATAGTCTTGAATCTTTTCCATTTTTTATTGCTGGGTTTTATTTTCCTTCAGTAAGAAATCCTGTTAGCAGCGTGTCGCTTATTAGATAACCAATTTGTCCCGGGTATTAAACCCGAAATATACATTAGAAAATCTACTGTGGTCTCAAACCGCCTCAAAATCAGTCGCTTCGCTTCACTTTTCGATCTCAACGTAGCGGTGCTACGCCTCGTTCTCCAAAGTGACTGATTTTCTTGCGGTTTGAACCCTCGTAACGAATTCTAATGCATAGTCCGGGTTAAAAAATCTTGTTTGGATTTTCTTGTTGGAATAAAAGGATAATCCAGTGACATTCCTTTGATCATAAGTCATATTGGCACATAAAACCAACCAGGAAGGTGCGGAAATTAATTTTATCTTGAAATGGTCCCATGCTTCCCTCCCCCTCCAAATAATCCAATGCTGTGGTATACTTAAAATCAGCTTTTAGATATTCAGCATTCAATCCAACATTCACTTTGGGGGATAATTGGTACATCAAAGAAGATTTAAACCCCAAAACAAGGCTATTTGGGGTAGGTTTTTCGGCTGTATGTCTGAAAGTTCTATTTGGTGTCTCAGAAGCCTGCATGGTAGAAAAAGTAAGCACATCGTAATCAGGGAAATTAAGGAAGCTCCAACCCAGAGAAGGGCCTGCCAGGAGTTCAAAATTGCCGGTTCTTATGGGATAGAGCAGCCCAATTCTCGTATACCAAACCTGATAGTCTTTCTGCCGGATCTGTATTTCAGGAAAATCATGGAACATGGCAAATCTTCTATACACGTCAGTCATATGTTCTGAAACCCCTTGTGTCTCCACGCCAAATGTTGCCATACCAAAGCCTGCATCCAATATCAATTTAGGAAAAATCCCAACCAAGCCTCCGGCAGAAACCTGAAACCCCGGTTGTGCATAGCCATTGTCTTTTTTTACAAATCCCTGAAAGCTCGGGTTGGAACCATCTTCCCGATAAGTGAAAATACTTTCGGGATTAGTCCCCGAAAAATTACCGGTAGGCATTGAGCCACCAAAAACAACATACAGGGAATTGAGTTTTTGTGCAAAAGCAGGTGGTGCCTGAAGCCAACAAATAGACAAACACAAAAACAGGGCTTTTTTCATATGATTATAATTGATTTTTATTGGCCATTACCTGTCCCGAGAATCGGGATGGAATCTCGCATGCTTTATAGTCATTCCAGTGTGTGTCCCTTGCGTCATGCTCGATTTCATCAATTAAAAATAAGGCGTTTTCAAAAATTTCATAGCATTACTTTATGATTTATATGTATCCGCAATGCTTCCAGTAGCAAAAACAATATAGTTCCTTCGCAATTTTATGCAATGATTGTTTTTCGGTTTCCGGGTACCGACCGTCCAATACCCAACTCTATTTCAGAGACGGTTTTATCTTTTTTTTATAAGCCTGTTTTTAGCTTCATTGATACGAGTGGTATGAATAAGCTCAATTGCAGTTTTGCCGGTTTCCACTTTCAACAATTCAGTAAAATAACGTGTTCAACCTGTTTGCCTAATCCCCGACAGTGGGTAAGCCATGTCAAAAAATAATAAAGCGTAGATTAAAATCTACACTTAATTTCTATTCTTTATTTTACACTCAAGTGGGTGATCAATATTGTTTTCATGTATTTATATTTTGATTTTAGTGGTCATTACCTGTCCCGAAAATCGGGATGGAATCTCGCATGCATTATAATCATCCCAGTGTGTGACTTTTTAGTCATGCCTGTCTGCCTCAGGCAGGCTCGATTTCCTCTTATTTTCCATATCTATTTCCTACTGTTTTTTCAAAAGAAAATCATATTAATGTAATAGTTATGATCCGAAAGAAAGATAGTCCCTGTGTTTTAATTGTTTGAGTGTTTCTCCGCCTGCTCTTTCAGCCTTATTAACCAGTTATAAAAATCTTTACGCACCATATTGGGTGCGAAAATTTTCTCCAATTTTGTTTTAGGTCCATTTTGGGATTCTTCTAAAATAACCCTGCAGCCTTCTGCGGTTGGGATAATCATCCATGCAACGTAAACGGTCATTTTTTTATTATCGGTTTCCCCCAGCCAAGCTACATTATAAGGAGGTTTGAATTCCTTTATAGTTGACGTGAATTTACCTGCCGGAGACCAGATAAAAACACTAGATGAATTAAGCTTACCATCAGGGGAATTTAGCAGCTTAATACCTTCAGCTTTTTTGTTCAATTCCGGCCATTTGGCAGCATTGATTAAAATATCCCAAACCTCTTGAGGCGAAGCTTTAATGTCTATTTCAGTATGTATGAAAAAATCAGATTCTATTGGTTTAAACCCTTCTGGCCAGTTGATTTTTTCGGAATAAGGCAAACTTGATTGGACTACTTTTTTGTGTGAATAACAAGAAGAAAGTAGTAACGACATACCCGTTAAGCTAATGAGTATAAATAATTTTGTTGTTTTCATTGTATAGGATATTTTATGTACACTTATTATGTATATCCGCTTTTCTGCCAGTAAAGAGACTAAAGCGTTATAGGATTTGGTAATCCCGATAGCCATCGGGACATTGAGGCCACTTCGGTCACCCGTCTTCGGTCATCCGGCCGGGTGAGCAAAGAAATTATGGCTACTGGCATCATTGCGGATAATCATATATCTTATTTATTTTTGACTGGCTAAACCCTTCTTAATCTTCATCATAATACCCTCAGGAAGAAAATTTGGGAGTTTAGAATTAAACCAATTTTGAAACCCAACTACTTTTTTTCCATTTCCTTCTAATAGATGCTTTACGCCCTGTTCTGCTACTTCTTTGGGGTGCATCGGCTTGGTTTTGTGAAGATTGGTAGACTGCATTTCTTTTGTAGTAAAACCAGTATCTACGGTGCCTGGATATAGTGAGATAATGGAAACGCCGGTTCCTTCCAATTCGGCATCAAGTGTTTCGCTAAATGCCTTTACAAAAGCTTTGGTGGCAGAATAAACAGAAAAATAAGGCATTGGTAAAAATGAAACCACTGAGCCTACATTCATAATTCGACCAGATTTACGGCGGACCATATCTTGTGAAAAGAGCTTGGTCAATACTACCAAACTGGAAATGTTTAGTTGAATCATGCTCAGTTCTTCTTCCAATGAAGTTTCAGTAAACTCACCATAGTTGCCCACACCGGCATTATTTACCAAGTGTGATACTTGATAGTCTGCCGACTTGATATCATTGAACAGCGCAACCGCCTGATCGACTATGCTCAGATCCTTGGCTATGTAATGCACGGAAACTCCATGTTTTGAAGTCAATTCCCGCTGCATCACTTCCAGTTTATCCTCGCTGCGGGCAGCGAGGATAAGGTTGTATTTTAAGGCCGCAAGCTGTTGGGCCATTTCATAGCCAATCCCTGAGGAGGCTCCGGTAATTAAAATAAATTCGTTCATTTCGTTTTGATTTTAATGTTTGATTATTAGTTCTTATGTATATCCGCTTTTGTGCCAGTAAAGAGACTAAAGCATTATAGGATTCGGTCAACAATAGTATTGAGGCCACTTCGGTCACCGGTCTTCGGTCATCCGACCGGGTGAGCAAAGAAAACATGGCTACTGGCATCATTCCGGATAAACAAATTAATTCTTTAGTAACTCTTTTTTCCCAACAACCTCAATCACAGGAGGAATCAACATGTAAACCACTGTACACACGAGAAATGCCAGCAGGGTAGAGCTTATCAGTCCGCCCATCAGTACCACCACCAATCCCGAATACAATGGATTGGCATCCAAAATCAATGGCACCAGAGCCAATGTAGCAGTCAGGGTAGTCAGGGTGATGGGAACAAATCTCGTCTTTGCGGCCGTTTTGATTGCCTCCATCAGCTCAACTCCCTCAGACCGGAGCTGATTGGTAAAATCCACCAACAGGATGGAGTTTTTTATTTCAATCCCTATAAGTGCTATAAAACCAACTGCGGCTGTAAAGGACAAAGGATTGCCCGTAAGCCAAAGAGCGATCAAGGCACCGATCATTCCCAGAGGTATTACCGAAAGCACAATCAATGAACTTTTGAGGGATCCGAATTCAAGAATTAAGATCAACAGAAAGAGCACTCCGGAGACCAAACCGACAACTTCCATTCCTGAAAAAGCATCGTCTTTGTTTTCGAGTTCTCCGGCAGCTTTGTAATAATACCCTTCCGGAAATTCCATTTTGTCAAGTTCTGCCAAGACGTTTGAATTGAGCGTTGCGTAGTTCACTCCACTTACCGCATGGGCATTTACGGAAGTGTACCTGGCTTCATCATAATGGTAGATTATCGAAAAATCCGATTCAAACGTAATGTCTGCTACCTGTCGCAAAGGAATTGCCTTCCCTGTGTGGGAATAGACATACAGATTATCCAACACCTCCATTGTAGCAAATTTTTCACGGGGTACCGTGGCCACAATATTGATTTTATCCTCCCCTTCTCCTTTGGAATATCTTGCAATGGGCAGACCTGCAATGGCCATCCTTACCGTCTGGTCGATAGTCGCCGTCGGTATTCCATACAATCCCGCCTTCTTCTTGTTGATGCTGATCTTCAAGTCTGTTTTTTTGTTCGCTATCGGATTTGAGATATAGGTAGAGCCGGGTGTATGCTCTATGATTTTCTCCACACGGAGTGACAGGCTTCTTAGTGTATCAAGATTTTCACCAAAAATTCTGATTGCTACGGGGGCTTCCAACGGCGGCCCCTGCTCATAATCAACTACCTGAATTCTGGCATTGGGATAATGGTTGAATTTACTCCGCAACTCATTGATGATTATTTCCTTCTCCTCATAAGAATGGGCGTCGGGTTGGACAAACAACTGGGCAAAATTTGGTTGCTGATTTCGCTGTCTCACGTTGTAATAGACAGTGGGATTCCCCTTCCCTACATTGGAAGTGAAATAAGTGATATCACTCCGCTCCAATAGCACGCCTTCAATGTATTGGACGACCCTGTCTGTTTCATCCAGATTGGCCGTGATGGGCAATTCCACATTGATCTGAAACTGCGCCTTTTCGGATTTTGGAAAAAGACTAAACCCTATCACCGGGATCAATCCAAATGATGCGAGCAATAAACTGCCTGCCAGAATTATGGTAAGCCATGGCTTTGCAAGCGCAGCATCCAATACTTTCGAATAATAGTTGTCGATAAACCGCTGCAGCGCCCTCATAAAGATGTTTCCTTCGCCCGTCCCGGTATGTGTCTTCAATATACGGTTGGAAATAAACGGCACGATAGTCAGAGAGACCAGCAAAGAAGCAACCACTGTCGTGACCACAGCGATAGGCAAACCCCTGATAAAATCCCCTGAACCACCCGGAAGGTACAATAGCGGAAGAAATGCGACCACCAAAGTGGCAGTAACCCCCACGACGGCCATTGCGATCTGTTTCACGGCTTCGATAGAGGCTTCTATCCTAGTCGCTCCATTTCTTAAGTACCGCTCGATGTTCTCTACCACCACAATCGCATCGTCCACCAAAATCCCCAGCGCTACAATCAACCCCACAATACTGAGCTGATTGATGGTATAGCCTAAACTATCCATCACAAACAGGCCGATAGAAAGTGAAAGTGGAATGGAAATCATCACTACCAGAGACGCACGTGTACCCAGTGGCAAAAGGGTAAGCATCACCAAAAAAATCGCAATGCCAAAATCTCTCGCGAAGCTCTTCAATCGATACTTCACATTTTCGGACTGGTCAAAGTTGACGACCATATCTACATGATCCGGCAGAGTCGATTTGAATTTCTCAATGATCGGCCATGCATCATCACCAACGTCAAATATATTTTCTCCGTCTTTCTGACTGGCGGTTACCAAGACCGCTTTGTATCCATTAAACCGGGTGCGATGTTGCTCTTCTTCGTAGGAAAGATCTACTGTGGCGATGTCACGAAGCTTGATGATTTTAAAATTATCCGCGAAAACCACGGTGTTGCGAATATCCTCCAGGTCTTCATAGTCACCACTCGTTTTCACATTGAATCTTCTGCTATTCATGTTTATGGCTCCACCGGGAATATTTAAGTCTTCGGATTGCAGTGCGCCATATATATAATTCAGGGGTATTCCTTGTTGGGCAAGTTTTTGCAAATTCAGCTCTACCCTTACTTCCTGCTCGGGATATCCCCAGGTTTCCACTTTTTTGAAACCCGATACTTTTTTGAGTTCATCTTGAAATTTCTCCGAGATTTTTCCCATTTCCGCATAGGAAGCTGTCTCAGAAATAAGCGCGATTTGGAAAATATTGACATCCGAGGAGTTGAACTCTTCTACTTCCAAAAGATAAATGTCATTTGGGAGTTCGTTTCTGGCGGCATTGACTTCCCGTACTAGCTGAGAGTATTTTTCATCGCGGTCCACACCAAAATCAAACTCCACATCAATCACAGCAAGACCATCTTCTATAGTACTTCTGAATTTTTTTAGGTCATCAAGTTCATTGATGAGGTTTTCCAAAGGCTCGACTACCTGATCCTCCATGTCGAGCGGAGAAGCTCCAGGATAAACGGCTATGACGAAGAAACGGGGGAAATTTACCTCCGGATCTTCACCCCGTGGCATGTTTACCAGTGAGTTAACGCCCAAGGCCAAAATGGCCACCAGGCATACCATGGTAAAGGAGGCGTTCTTTACAAAAAAGGATATTAGGCTTTTCATTTTTTTATGCTGCTAAGGATTAAAGACCTGCATTTAAATTTTTGCCCTCATCAACCACTTTGACAGTGGAGTGTTCTGTCAGATATCCTGATCCGGCAGAGATCACATGCTGGATATTTTCAAGACCACTTTTTATGATAAGCTGATTGTCCAGCAGGAAGGCTACTTCTATTGGGATTTTCTTTATGCTGTCCTTACCGTTCATGGTAAACACAAACCCCTTTGTACCTGAGCCCTCTACCAGCGCTTCTACTGGGATTACCTTATAAGTTTCGGATTGTGAGGGGATAATTTTAGTTTCGGCGTACAAACCCGGGGCGAACTTATTCCCTTTAGGGTCCACTTGAATTTCTACCTGATAAGACCCGTTGGTGGGGTCGGCTCCTGTGGCCAGTCGGATGACGGAACCCTCAAATTCAGTTTCGGGATAGGCATCAAACAATACGCTGGCCCTATCCCCTTCTTTTAGTCTTACCCAATCTTTATCGGCAATGCCAACCTGTAGTTTCCATTGGTCATCACCTGTGTCGTTCATGAAAAATATTGGCATTCCAGGAGAAACCAGCTCGCCCCGGTTTTTCATTTTTTTCACTATGCTACCGTTGGATACGGCCCTTATTTCAGCAAATTTTTGATTAAATTCTGCGATGCGTAGCCCTTCTTTTGTCACGTTCAACACAGTGGTGAGATCTTGGAGGTTTTCTAATGTAGCGACACTGTCTGCATACAGATTTGTTACCCTTGAGAGATCTCTTTCGGCTTTTCCAACTCCATTTTGGGCTTGAATGACCTGGGCATTGATTTCGGTCAGATCCAGTCTGGCGAGAAGTTGTCCCTTCTTCACCGCATCCCCTTCCTCTACAAATATCTCCTGGATGATACCGCCAATTTTAAATGACAACACAGCCTCTGTTTCTGAAAACAATAAACCCGAAGCATATACAGGTTGCGTCATTTGTTTACTCTCAACGGTATAAAGGTTCACCGCTACTTCATGGTTTCCCTGCACGGTGGTGTCGGTGTTGCCGCAGCTTAATAACACTGCCGTCAGTGCAAAAGCTGTATAATTCCCTAGTGACTTTAGCCTGCTTTTCATTTGATTTATTTTTTTTATGAATATTCGTGCATTGAGGTTCCCTGCCAGAATGGTTTCTCTATTGATAATTAGGACACTTTCAGACGTATATCCGGCTTCGGAAGTCCCTGTGGCTGCCATAGACTTTGATCTTGACTTCATATTTCTAGTCATTTAGATTGAATGTTGCGTTTGCCCTTTCTATCTCTGCGGATTTGATGTAGGTATCAAAAAGTGAAATGTTCAGTTGTAGCTCAGCTTGTATCTGTTGATTCTGTGCATCCAACAATTCGATAAACAGGACCTGATTTTCTCTATACAGTTTTTGCATGTCTGAATAATATTTTTGAGCGGTACCAAAAGCCTGTACTGCGGAGTTGTAACTCACAATGGATGCCCTGTAACTGTTGATTGCTGTGGTCAGGTGAAGGCGCAACTGATGGGCTACATAGTCGGTTTGGGATTCAATGATTTGGTTTTCCAGCTGGACCTGTTTGACTTTATACTTGTTTTTCCCTGCACTGAACAACTCCCACTGCATCGAAACTCCGAAAAAAGAATAGCGGGTTTTGTTGTCAAACTTCCAGTCGAATCCCTGTGAACCCAAATCGAGAAAGGTGCTGATTTTAGGAACAATAAATGATTTTGACAGACCTTCTACCTGCTTATTAATACTTGCGGCAATGTTGAGCTTTTGCAGTTCTTCCCTTTGTGAAATAGTATTCCCATCCTGAATGGCTATAGCTATATCCTTGTAAGAATCATCAACAAGAATGCTGTCAGTTAAGTCTCTGTTCAGTAAGAAGTTGAAATACGCTTTGGCTGAATTTGTATTTTGGCGACTGGTTTCCAGGAGCGCAATGTAGCTGGCGATTTCGTTGTCTGCCCGGAACAACACCGTTCTGTTTACTTTACCATTTGCAAACAATGACTCGTTGATGCGTTTGTTTTCATTAACCAGCTCAAGGGCCGATTCATAGATTTTTATGGACTGATCCGATTGCAGGTATTGAAAATATGCCTGCTTGATTTCTTTGGCAAGCTCACGTTTGTATAAGGCTATTTCCACCTGTTGTAGCGATACTTGTTCCCCCTTAATTCTTCTGTTGTAAGCTATTTCCCTATTCAGCAGAGGGAGGGTGCTGCGAAACTTGGCATCGTAGAAATTATTTGGATTCAGCAAGATGCTTTCGTTTTCGATTTGTGGGAAATCGCTGCTGTTGGTGAGTTGGTTCAGGGTGCCATATACAGGATTCAGCAAATCCCCGGCGGGAAAATCCACTGTCCTTCCCCCATCAGCACGGAAATAATCTGTATGAAAGACCACATTAGGCAGGAATAGCGATTTGGCTTCTTTCAAGGCGTACATACTTTTCTCCAAAGCAATACTCTGCTGCTGGATGCTTTGGTTCTTGGCAAATCCCTCCTGGATGTACCCATCAAGAATGGCTTGGCTAAACCCGGAGTTTGCGTACATGGCAAACGCTACGAATGCTATTATTTTTATCTTCATTGAATCAAGTTATTTAAATGAACAATGTTCATTACAAGGGAAAATTTTTTTACTTTTTATCCATTATTAAAACAAACTCATCATAAGCACTGGAAAGCATCGTTTCCGGCTCTTTTATATCTACTCTGTTCACCCGATGACCGATGTGCAAAGAAGCCATCCCGTGCACAGTACTCCATATTAGAAAAGCAAGGGGTTCCAATTGATGCCCTTTAAAATGGCCCTTTTCTATGCATTGATTCACGGTAGACCGCAATACATCAAAAGTTGCCTTGCCTTCACTCCATACTCCCTCATGCAAAGATTCCAGACATTCCATAGGTTCCCTCATATGAAACATAAGTTCATACATATCCGGATTCTCAACAGCGAATTGTAGATAAACACGCCCTAAAGCTTTCAGCCTTTCCATCGGATCGGACACATTGAAAAGCACCCTCATTTCCCCTCCCAAGTGCCTAAAGCCTTGACTATGCAGTTCGTGAAGGATTTCTTTTTTGTCTTTAAAATAGACATACACGGTCCCCACACTGTATTCAATAGCGTTGGCTATATTACGAATAGTAGTCTGCTCTATTCCTTTCTCAGCAAACAACTTTTTGGCCGCCTGAAGAATGAGCTTTTTCAACTCCTCCTTTTCTTTTGCTTTTCGTTCTGCTGATCCCATAATTGATTATTGACTCTGCAAATATAAATGAACGTTGTTCATTTATCCAAATTTATTTTATTTTTTATTTTGGATTGTTTAATTCAACTTATTTAGTAAACAATTTGTAGTCGATGTAGAGGCAATACCAATGTTGGGAAACAGATGGAACAGTAATATCCAGAATGTCTGACAGATCGTAAGGACAAAGCTCATTTACCTTCTTCAAGAAACACATGATTTTTATATCATCTGTCTGTTTTTCAGGAATTTGAACCAATTTTATGAACTAAAAGAGTACAGGAAGATCCGATGAGCAACAACATTAACTATGATCCTTCATGCTATGTGGGACTGCTGGAATTGGTAAGGGAAAATCCAAATGGAACGAATTGACTCCAATGCCCACCGTGCGTTGACAGCTATTTCTGTAATAGTACTTATGTAGCTGAGGTTTTGGATTTGCAAATAGATGGAATTAAGTCTGTCATAGAAGAAGTGAATGTAAAATGCATCTGTATTGTGGTTTGAAAAGACGGGAGACGGAAGACGTGACAAACTAGGACGTTGCCTGCGATGCGTGAGTGGGCATAAAACTCCCAAAACGGGATTTTAGGATAAGAAGGGCCGACAGTAGCTTCACATTTAATTAGTTACGTATTTTTTTTATCAAGGCACACTAGGAATAAGTATATAATTACGTATTTTTACGTAATTATATACTTATAATATTGGTACTATGTCTATTCTAAAATCAGATTGCAGGACCTGCCCCAATGATCAGTGCATCATCAAAAAAAACAGACTTGCCAAAGAAATGGAAGCCTTTGCTTATAGGAAAAGCATTGTTCACTGTAAAAAAGGCCAGAACCTTATCATAGAAGGTGCACCTGTACATGGACTGTATTTTGTCATGAACGGGAAGGTAAAAGTAGCAAAGACAGGATTGAACGGCAAGGAGCAGATAGTACGGATGGCAGGCAATGGAGAAATCATCGGACATCGGGGCTTTGGAGCAGGGCAATTCTACCAAATCAGTGCTGTTTCCCTTGAGGACACGATATTATGCAATTTTTCCAGTACCGAAATGAAAGAAATGCTGCATGCCATTCCCTCTCTGACCTACGATCTGATGATCTTCTATGCGGAAGAACTCAACAGAAGTGAAACCAAGGTAAAGAAATTCGCACAGATGACTGTGAGGGAAAAAATCATTGACGCCATACTTTATATCAATCGAAAATTCGGGCAGAACAAAGGTTTTTTAAGCCTACAGTTGTCCAGAAAAGAGATTGCGGATTTTGCCGGAACAACCGAGGAGCAGGTAATCCGAACCATATCTTCTCTAAAAAAAGAAGGCCTTATACTTGCTTCCGGCAAAAAGATCGGAATAAATGACGTTACTTTACTTAGTAAAGAGATATCAGAGCACAACCATTTTTTGGACAGCTAGGAAGCTCATAAATAGCTGTCTTATAACTTATTATTTACAAAACCTGCCAAATGGCAGGTTTTTTTATGGTGTAAAAGATTGTTTCAACCTGCCCTATTCCATAAAACATGAATATCTACCTACGTATGTTTGCATCAATAATTACGTATTTATACTTATTTATTGATCAAACACTCTCTCAAACACTTAAAAAACCAGCCATGAAAAGAATTATTTACTTAAGCACTTTAATCATTTGCCTGACCACCCTGAAGGTTTCGGCACAGATTACATTGTCTGCAGAAGTCAGGCCCAGAACTGAATTCAGGAACGGGTTCAAGACATTGACAGACCAATCCAAAGATGCTGCTCTTTTTACAGAACAAAGATCCAGGTTATATCTTGACTATGCATCGGAGGCCATCAAAGTAAGGGTATCCTTCCAGGATATCAGGATTTGGGGGGAAAGTCCCCAGATATTCAAAGAGGAAAACGGTAAGACCTTTATCAGTGAAGCCTGGGGGCAATATTATCTGAATCCTGTGTTTTCTGTGAAAGTTGGCCGGCAGATCATATCCTATGACAACGAACGGATCTTGGGAGGACTGGAATGGGCCCAGCAAGGTCGGAGACATGATGCCATGCTTTTCATGTATGAAGGCCTGGAAAACAAAACCAAACTCCATTTAGGTATGGCATATAACCAAGACAGTGATGTTCCGGAACCTGCTTTTCTGCAAGCACCCGGTGCTTCCTTTTACAATGTCAACGGCAATTATAAAACCATGCAGTACGGCTGGTTCAACAAAACATCTGAGAAAAGCAGCCTGTCCCTGATTGCCATAAACAACGGGTACCAGAATGCAGACACCACAGTATCCCATAAGCAGACAATGGGCTTCACCGGACATACCGGCATTTCCGGAGTGAAGATAGGTGGAGACTTTTACTACCAAACCGGAAAACAGGGGCAAAGGAGTATCAGTGCTGTTTTGGCAGGCATCAATGCCACATTCAAAACCAAAATTACCCCACTGACCTTTGGGGTAGAATATATCTCAGGGGACGATGACCCTACCGGATCAAAAATCACCAGTTTCAGTCCTGATTTCGGTACCAACCATGCCCATAACGGATTTATGGATTATTTCTACGTTGGCCCTCAAAACGGAGCAGTGGGAGTTACAGATATGTATTTCAAAACCAGTTTCAATCTGGCCGGAGGTGCTCTAAAAATGAATATCCATGAATTTCTGACCGGATCCACCCAAACCCATGGCGACGGTACTAAAATGAGCAAAACTATGGGCACAGAAATCGATTTGGTCTTTATCAAAAAACTAAAAGGGGGGGTGCTCTGGCATCTCGGATATTCCCAGATGTTTGCAACTGACACTATGCAGGCACTGAGAGGTGGCGACAAAGGAACCATCCAAAACTGGGCATGGACAATGATCACATTTTCACCCACACTTTTCACTACAGAAAAATAAGCTATTCTAAAAAAACTATAAAACCAAAAATCAAATGGTATTCATAAAAAATCAGCTAATCAAGATCACATCCATTCTGGTCTTCCTGTGCACAATATATGCCTGCGGAGGCAGTGCTTCCAATGATGAAAAGTCAGAAACGGAATCTAAAGCTTCCTCCACCACACAACTGGATATAGAAAAACCACAGCTTACATTCGGATTTATCAAACTGACAGATATGGCTCCCCTAGCCATTGCCAAAGAACTGGGATACTTTGAAGATGAGGGGTTGTTTGTAACTATTGAAGCCCAGTCCAACTGGAAAAACATCCTGGACAGGGTCATTGACGGACAATTGGACGGAGCCCATATGCTTGCAGGCCAACCAATTGCCGCGGGTGCCGGGTTTGGCAGACAGGCAGAATTGGTCACCCCATTCTCTATGGATCTAAACGGCAACGGAATCACTGTATCAAATGAGGTTTGGAGCAAAATGAAGCCTAATGTACCTAAAGATGCCGAAGGCAAGCCTATCCATCCCATCAAAGCAGATGCATTGGCACCAGTTATCAAAGAATTCAATAATTCAGGAAAATCCTTCAAAATGGGAATGGTCTTTCCAGTGTCCACACACAATTACGAACTCAGGTATTGGCTGAGTGCCGGTGGGATCAATCCGGGATTTTATACCGCGGACAATATCCAAGGTCAGGTGGATGCCGAGGTATTACTCTCTGTCACCCCTCCTCCACAAATGCCTGCTACTCTGGAAGCAGGAACCATTTATGGATACTGCGTAGGTGAGCCATGGAATCAGCAGGCTGTATTCAAAGGTATCGGGGTTCCTGTGACGACCAACAACGATGTTTGGAAGAACAATCCCGAGAAAGTATTTGTCATGACCAAAAAGTTCATGGAAGAAAACCCCAACACTGCCATTGCAGTGACCAAGGCCCTGATAAGAGCCGGGAAATGGTTGGACACTCCTGGAAACAGGCCCAAAGCTGTGGGTATTCTAGCCAATTCAGCCTATGTGGGAGCAGATTCAGTAGTTATAGCCAACTCGATGACAGGAACCTTTGAATATGAAAAAGGAGACAAAAGACCTTCACCTGATTTCAACGTGTTCTTCCGGTATCATGCCACTTATCCATTTTTTTCAGATGGAATATGGTTCCTGACCCAAATGAGAAGATGGGGACAGATTCCGGAAAGCAAGCCAGCTGAATGGTATTCAGAGACCATCAAAGAAATTTACCGTCCGGACATATGGATGCAGGCTGCTGAATTATTGGTCAAGGAAGGTCACCTGGAGCCTGCTGACATTCCTGATACAGATGGTTTTAAAGCGCCTTCCTCAGCATTCATAGACGGAAACACCTATGACGGAAAGGATCCGATCGGATATATCAACAGCTTTAAAATCGGGAACAAGGATTAATATGGTTTTGTGGGGGATCGGCATTCAGCCCGATCCCTATCTTAACCTTAAAGCATCAAATTATTTACACTTGAAATATCCATATCAGAAAGTCCTTTTAACAGAATGAATATTTTCCCGGGCATTGCAAGTGGCCTTTGAATATAAATTTTATACTTATGAAAGAAAAATCAATCAGTACACTTCGGTTTATAGGACTGGGTTTTTTGGAGCCCATGATCAGGCTGGTAAGCGGTGAGGAAATCAAAAAGAACGCGGTAGTTTTCATAAAGAAATCGGTATTCCCCTTGGCATCCATCATTATATTCATAGCCCTTTGGCATATGGGCGCTTCTTATCTATACAACAAGGAAGCTGCGGTAAGGATAGAAAAAGCCAAAACTGAACAGGGAGAAGAAGCTGCTTTGGCCATGAAAACATGTATCGAATCTGGAGATGTCAGTTGCCAACCCAACACGCTTCCCTCACCATCCCAGGTATTGATGGCCTACCAAACCTTATGGAAAGACCATTTGGAGATTTCAGGAAAGAAGGCGGATTTCAATCAGAAAGTAGGTCAAACCAATGCCAAAAGAGCAGAACAAGGTTTACCTCCCATCAAATATACCGGAAGGCCTTCTTTTCTGGACCAAATCGGAACCAGTCTGAAAACCGTAGCGGCAGGCTTCTTCCTGTCTTTATTGGTAGCAGTACCCATTGGTATCGTCATCGGACTGAGCGATGTGTTAAGAAACTCGTTCAACTGGTTGATTCAGATCCTTAAACCTGTCTCACCGGTAGTGTGGCTGCTCTTGGTATTTATGATCGTAAAGACCGTCATCACCGACCCCAACATGGACAAGTCATTTATTATTTCCTTTATCAGTGTGGGATTGTGCGCCATGTGGGCCACCTTGATCAATACGAGCATGGGCGTATCCAGCGTGCCAAATGATTACATCAATGTCTCCAAAGTTCTTAATCTGAGCATTGGCCAAAAAATATTCAAAATCATTATTCCGGCATCTTTCCCGTTGATTTTTACTGGGCTGAGGATTACCTTATCCGTTGCCTGGATGGTATTGATCGCAATAGAGTTGCTTGCACAAAGTCCTGGTCTGGGTTCATTCGTTTGGGAGGAATTCCAAAATGGAGCCAACGATTCCAATGCCAAAATCATCGTTGCCATGTTTGTAATCGGCATCATTGGCTTCCTGTTGGACAGGATCATGCTTACCGTTCAAAATCTTATGTCATACAGCAAAGCATAAGACTATGGCACTACTCGAATTAAAAAATGTATCCAAATCCTATGGAACCGGATCCTCAAAAGTGGAAGTACTTTCAGATATCAATTTATCCGTCAACGAAGGAGAGTTTGTGGCCATTGTAGGATTCTCCGGCAGCGGTAAAACCACTTTGATCAATTTGATCAACGGACTTCAGTTTCCGGACAGCGGAGAAGTCCTGCTACATGACAAGCCTATTACCGGACCGGGACCCGACAGAGGGGTCATCTTCCAAAATTACTCCCTGCTCCCCTGGCTATCGGTTTACAAAAACGTGAAACTGGCAGTTGACGAAGTATTTTCCAAGCTTAGCAGAAAAGAGAAAGACGCACATATCAGGAAATACATTGATATGGTAAACCTCAGTCCTGCCATAGACAAAATGCCCTCGGAACTTTCGGGCGGAATGCGGCAGAGAGTTTCTGTTGCAAGGGCTCTGGCCATGAACCCGGAGATTTTGCTGATGGATGAGCCTTTGAGTGCTCTGGATGCACTGACCAGGGGAACCCTACAGGAAGAAATCGTAAAGATCTGGAGCCAGGATAAAAAAACAGCAATTCTCATTACCAATGATGTTGATGAGGGAATCATGATGGCTGATCGTATCATTCCACTGACTCCAGGACCGAAAGCAACGCTCGGCCCAGAATACAAAGTGAATTTCGAAAGACCCAGAATAGTAACGGAAATCAATAAAGACAGGGAATATAAAATTTTGAGGAATGATATACTGGAATACCTGATTGAAGTGGGGGCTACCAGAAGACAGGTAAGCGATCAGAAATATATCCTTCCAAACCTGCAACCTATCCTACCCAACAGGTCTGTTTTCAGAAAAAGAAGTAAAGAAAAAGCAGGTTTGAAATTTTAAAACAGAAAGACAATGGAAGCTATATTAAAAAAAGAAATCCACCTAAGTCCGCACCTCGAAGGAAAACCTGAAATGTTGGTTTGTGAAAACCTCAAAAAAGTGTACCCAACTACCAAAGAGGATTATGTGGTACTTGACGACCTCCAGTTGGCTGTACGTCAGGGAGAATTTGTGTCGATTATCGGCCACTCCGGCTGCGGAAAATCCACTTTGCTTACCATGATTGCCGGACTCAATGAAATCAGTGGCGGAAAGGTATATGTAGACCAGGAAGAAATCACAGATGCCGGTCCCGACCGTGCAGTAGTTTTCCAATCCCCCAGTCTTCTTCCCTGGCTGACGGCATTACAAAATGTAATGATCGGTGTCAAACAGGTTTTCCCACATGCCAGTAGAGCAGAAAAAACGGACATATGTAAATATTATCTGGACAAAGTGGGCTTAGGCAATGATTTCCACAAAAAAGCTACCTCCCTTTCACAAGGCATGCAGCAGCGTGTAGGGATTGCCCGGGCATTTGCTTTGAAACCCAAAATTCTGCTGCTGGATGAGCCTTTCGGCATGCTCGATTCCCTTACCAGGGGCGAGCTCCAGGATGTACTGTTGGAAATCTGGCAAAAAGAAAAAATCACTGCCGTGGCCATCACCCATGATGTGGATGAATCCATATTCCTTGCGGACAGGGTAATCATGATGACCAGTGGTCCTTATGCCAAAATCGGAGATGAATTGGTCATACCGTTCGAAAGGCCAAGAAACCGAAAAGATGTTTTGGAACATCCGGACTATTATGATTACAGGGGCTATCTTATCAATTTCCTGAACCATTGACCCATTTATCCAAAGGTACCGGGGGATTTAGCAACAGCAGTCATAGCCATCTATTTTGCCTGTTAATAACTTCCTGCAAAAATCACTACTGTCCGAGAAACAATATAAAATTTCGGGGAAGCTTCGTCTGAGTTGCTTCCCTCCTCTCAGCATAGTCAGTTTATCGTGATGACCTGATCTGCAATTGGCTTTTCTACCCCACCCCATCTCCAGATATCGCATTGCTCATCCGGGACAGGCTCTGGAAAACATTACAAGGTTCCTGTACCAATTTATACTTGCTGTAAACCCTGATGATTCGAAAGCGGCGATGAAAACAGCCAGTTCCTCCTCGTCCATCAAAGCCTCCCCAAGTGGTTTTTCTGCTCATGCAAGATTGATCATTAGCATTCCGGGTTCAGAGGGTGAGTGAGGTATGTTTTTGCGGAATATGTTACGCAGAAACCGGGATGTGTTTTGATTCATTATGGCATCCGCTACTCCGGGTTGTCTATTGAAGTGGACAAAATAGAAGTCCCCTCCCACTAGTTCTTCCATAAACTCAATCCATGGTTTTTCTCCACGCGCTTGATAGGGCAAAGCCAGGTTTATCACTTTATTTACCCGCTCTGGATGCAATAGAGCCAGACTCCAAACGACATTTGCGCCTCAGTCGTGACCTACAAAGGTGGCATCCTGGTATCCGTAATGGTCGAGCAGCGCAATAAGGTCACCGGTTAAGCGCTCAATACCATACTCATTGACTTCGGTCGGACGGGATGAATTACCATAGCCTCGCTGATTGGGGACCATGACATGGTAGCCCGCCGCCGAAAGGGCCGGTATCTGATAGCGCCAAGAAAACGCATGCTCCGGAAAACCGTGACAGAGAATGATAGGTTTCCCTGAATTTTATGGCCCTGATTCAAATACTTCCAGTTCCACACCGTTCACTGAAATCATAGTGGGGGCTGGGAATTGGATTGGATTAAACCTTTTACTGGTTACGTTTGTCATTTTTTACCGTTTAAAATTTGATATGATGCAAACTTAAATCCGGTCAGTGACAACCCTATGCCAGGAGTGAAAAGGAACTAATTGTATTTGTCAAAGGGGACGGTTCACAATATTGCCAGCTGTTTCAATGGCTAGGATATTAATTAGGGTCAAGTAGCACAGTTTCAATATTGAGCTGCATGGATAAAGTGAAGGTTTTTCCTTTGATACTTTTGAAGAGCAAAAGTATCTCCTCCTGAGGCGGACGAGCAAAAGCCCTCGCCCGAGTCTATGTTTCAAATCGGTTAAAAAACCAGCAAAATCCAAAGATTGTAGACCGATTGCTAGTCATGGAAATTGTTTTTGTCAAAGAGGGCGAGAGGGATTTGGAGTCAAACTGCATACGTAAGCACAAGTCTGAAGACTGTGCTAGATGGAAGTAAACGGAATTATAAATCCCGATCAGCATGGGTCTGGAACCAGATATAATTGGCCAGTCTAAGCCGTTTGTGATGACACGAACAGCGGCGACAGATCCAATTCTTAAACCAGCGACGAACTGGCCTGAAAGGTCAGCATAACCCAGCGATGGGTGGCGCCCATCGCTATTTGATCGGCAAATGATCCTAGCCCTGAAAGGGCGAAATCAACACTGGTCCCTAACAGACGGTATTACAAATTCCTGGAATATGAGATCGGGATTGCATCCGCGATAATTATCGGGACCCGATCAGCCTAGCTTCGGGGTTTTGGAAACCTGAAAGGCTGACACTTAAATTTGGCCAAGAGTGCTGAATACTATCCTCCACCACCCGTTATTTTCCCCAAACATATAGAATCGGAAAACATACTTTTTTTAGAACACTCTGAATAAAATGAGAAAAAAACATATACTCCAGATACTTCAGTGCCGGAATCAAAGGTAAGCCAAGGCAATTGTATTTCCTGATACCCGTCTTTTCTATAGCGTAGCCCCTGAACACTGAAAACCCGCTGGTGAACCGTGTCATATACCACCACAAATGTCATGTCGGAATCCCGCGCGGAACCATCCCAGCTATTTGGAGTCCATTCTATCGTGAATTTTCCTGAACCCAAATCCGTTAGAAATGCATCCCGCACTCCTGTCAGATCTCCTGAGGACACAAGCATTTTCTCTGGCTGCAAAACCGGAGCACCGTCTAGCGGATAGATGGCATTTTTGAGCATCAGGCTTTTTGCCCGGTCGATTCCCCGCTTTGCTCCTTTACGATAGGCATCAAATCCTATGGCCAGTTCTTTTTTCAAAGGGGACAAAAATTGCTGTACCAGCGCGAATGCCTCCTGATGATAAGTTTGAAGCGGGGTGGTATTGCCTGTCCTCTGACCGGGTTTGGTCCTGATCAGCGTCTGCCCATTTACCTGATAAAAAATGAGGTTTCCGACCTTTCCGGAAAATCCGCTAAGCAAATCGTCTGTTACTTTTCCCATAGCTTTATAAGATTGTATATCAATGAATATTCTTCTTTGGCAGGTATGCTTTCCGACTGGAATCTGATCCGTATCTAGGCCATACCATCACCGTATCATCTACGGTGCAGGTCCGATGAACTATCGGAGATATATCGGAGGAACATCGGAGATGCATCGTAGAAGCATCGGTTTTGATGCTATCCATGTGGCTAGGGTTTTGCTGCATTTCTACCATGGGCTGGATCTTATTCCTAACTGACTACTACCTAAATCATATACTTGAGTATGACCTCTTCGGGAATCCCCGAAAAGAGTGAAAAGTCCAGAAAAACCGTATCTGACAAGGCTTTCAACACCGTTTTGGAAGGAGTTTTGGTGCGGAATGACTGCTCATCAAACGCTACGTCTGATGGTCCGAAAATCCTAAAGAGCTTCAGACCATCCTGCATTTCCTGAAAAAGCCCCACATAGCCTTCACAGATATAGCGGCATTTTTCATCCGCCATATCCACCTTTTTGAGTATCCCGTTTCTTGATACCGAGCGTAAAGTGAGTTTGTGATAAACATCCTCGTAAGACTCTTCTGGAAACTTTTTGATTGTGTTGTAATCAGCAATTAATTGCTCCATGTATATGTCCATAACCCTGCGTTAAAAATTTAGACCAAAAGAAAATATGAAGTTTAAATGATGTAGAAACTTCAAAAAGTCGAGTAAACAATCGATAACTGTGTACTAAGTTTATATTTAAAAAACCACAATTGCAAGAGGTAATTTTTAGTAATTATAAAATACCTTCAATAAAACCGGAAATATTTCCTGATTTAGCATAATTATTTCATGCAAGCGGAAATAGCTCCTGCCATTTTTTGATCTATGTCAATTAATTTTCATTGAGAATTAAACACCTCACCCACCTCCCCCCAACTCCCGATATCGCTTTGCTTACGGGACAGGCTCTTCGCTAAAAATGTCCACCGGACATTTTCTTTACGTTCGGTCCTCCTGTACAGGGTGTTTTTTGGGGAAATGGGAGGAAATGTGAATGAAGTGCGGTGTTTTTCGGTCTGTCTGCAGAATTATCAGCATCCCTCTGTTCCCTTCTCCTAAAAATGTCCATACTAAATAACTCGGCTTCCAAAACGCGGTTCTCCGAAAGTGACCTTCATATCCGCTACAATCTCCTTCAAATTTAATCTCTGATTTTTGATCGGGCTGGGAATCTATGCTGATACTGTCACGTAAGATTTATTTTTGGGTTTACTCGACAATTCAAAAAATAACGACTCTATCCCCATAGGAACCTCTCCGTTCCGAATGCTTTGGAGAAGCGGTTTCATTGTCCCCGCCTCGGCAGGCAGGCTGCGCTGTACACACGATGAAAGCCTAATTATTAGGCGCATCTACTTTCATATACTGTAATAAGGCAAATAGAGCCAGAATAGCAAATACAAAACAACTGTAAAATGTCTTTTTTATACCACTAACCCCTTTATTTAAAGGAGTAGGTTTGTTCTGATAGCTGTTATCGGCTATGACAAAACTAAATTAGAAGCCATGAACAGAAAACAGTTTATAAAGCTTGCCGGCCTTGGTGCGGCAGTAGCATCAGCCGGTGGGATGGCCGGTTGTGCCAACAGAACACTTGCCAACCCGGCACCGGTTACAGGGAAAGGAATAAAGACTGATAAAGCGGTGTTTGTTTCCAACGGAAGAAGCCGTTTTCAAGAGGAACTTATGATCTGGGGTGTTATTCCCTTTCAGATTAAGGTGTCTGGAAAAGACACTGATAATTCTCTTTTTATATTCGAGCATGCCAGGATGGGCAAGGGTGGGCCACCACGGCATTTCCATTACGAGCAGGACGAATGGTTTTACGCTTTGGAGGGTGAATTTGCTTTTGAAGTTGGAGATGAGAAATTTACATTGCGCCCTGGTGACTCACTCTTTGCTCCCCGGATGATTCCACATGTGTGGGCTTATGTGGGAGATAAGCCCGGCACTTTACTTTTGGCTGTTCAGCCGGCAGGTTCGCTGGAGGAATTTTTTATGAAGAGCTGTAACATGAAGCAGCCACCAACACCGCAAGAAGCAGAAACACAATTCGCTGCTCATGGTATGAAGGTAGTGGGCCCACCTCTCGCATTTAGCTAAGCCTCGTCGGGCGCTTGAGTTGCAGAAACGGGCTAGAGATGTAATAAAACTTTGCTGTATTACAGAGCCTGTTATTCACAGTCAGCAAATATTATTATTCGAGCTGTAAGATCCGTTCGGGGGAGTGATTGTCCTGATCGACCCATAAATTAGGAGTAACGCCTGCAAATTCTTTAAAATCTTTCACCATATGTTGATAATCGTTGTAACCAAATAGAAGGGCAATGCTCAGCCAATCTTCCTTTGGATGCATTTCTTTATACTGATAAGCTTTATGAAAACGAACCACACGGCTGTACAGCTTAGGCCCAACACCCATTCTTTCGGTGAACTTTCTATTAAACTGTCTAGGGCATAAGCAGGTCTGGTTTGCCAGCCAATCCAAAGAAAAGCGTGATGGATTGGTGAAGAGGCATGCAGCCACTTTATCAAGTGGGTGAAAATCTATCACTACCTTTTTCAACTTTTTTATTAGGTAGACTTCTACAACAGCAATCATTTGAGAATAGCTCTGGCAATGGGCAAGCTGCTCATTCACTTCCATTATTTCAAAGTTAATTACAGATGTTGCGTCAAACCAGCAATCCGTAAACTCTAGAAGGGGGATACCCAGCAAACGGTACAGTGCCCCTGGCTGAAAGTGCACCCTCAGCATCTGGTACTCCTGGCTCAGGTAAAAGTCGTATCTCGATAGCTGCTGTCCGCAAATGGATGTCAATGGTGCAACTTGTTTTTGTCCGAACTGTGGATCAATAACCGTCAGGTTACCTTTTGGCAGAAAAGTTATGGTTTGTTCAGGCTTTGGAGAATAAGGTTTGAAAGGAATATTCTGATCTTTATTAAATATAAAATGTGCGATTAAATAATTCCTTATGAATTCTTGTAAGGGTGGACTGGGTATTATGTATTGATAAATCATAACTTAATTCTTTAAGGTGGTAAAATTTATGCCTGATGTCAGTTAGTCCAAAACCTCCGTTCAATTTGTCTATAGTTTAAATATAATCTCATTTCTTTGGATTTGGGAACTGGCAGAAAATGGAAGTTTGCATGAGGTTGAAAGTGGGAAACGAGATTGATCTCTTACATGAGAGACAAACTCAGACTTTCCATCAATAGGAACGCCCGAGAACGGGAGTGCGAAGGGGCCCAAGTAGTGCTGTGGCATCCGAAGACCATCCAATTTTGAAATGTTAGGACATACATTTGTCCCCCCTTCTGGGTGTAGTTAGACCGTTAGTGGGGACTGGGTGAGTTTGTAACTTCACCCTAATATCCTCATCAATTTGCAATTGGCCCCCTACCTCCTCCCGTCCTCCTCCTTAAAGAGGAGGCAATTGGCTCTGCTCCAGCTGGGCTGAAGAGTAAGAAGTTGGCTAGTCGTTCCCGAATTGCTTACGCTCGGGATCTTCGATTTCAATAACTAAAAGGCTGTGTGCAAGAAAAGGAATAAATGATAGGAAGCCAGCCCGCGGGCTGGCTACATCGCTAAAATGATTCGCCGCGGCGAATCATTTTTTAACGCTCGTCTCTCATGTATAGGGTATGTTTTGGGGAAATGGGAGGAAATTGCTGTGAATTTCCTCTGCATATCAACCATGGGAAGGCTAAACTAAATCACCTCATTGACTAACCATTCGCTATTTGGCGAATCCTGGATCTTCTGCCCAAGTTCTTTTAACTCTATAATTCAATTTCTAAAAAATCTTCTTCAATTTCCCATTCATAAAAACCTCATACCAAAAGGTCTATCATCTTCCACTGCAAGTTAGCTATTTCCGGCCAAGATCGGGCCAGCATTTCCACCATTTGCCATACGCTAAGGCCTGACTACAACTATTAGATCAGGAAAAGAACTCTTCAGGTTTTGTGACATGAAAAGTTCCTTTTCCAATATTCTCTTAGATAAGTTGGCAGATCATAAAGGACATACATTTTCATATTAATAGATGACTACGTATAATTTTCAACAAATTCACACCTTGTAACTATAGAAAATTATTGTTATAATTAACTGTCAATATATTCAATTGAATAGAACAGTAATTTTCTATAATACTCACTAAACAGATATTAGATTCTTATAATCATACTTCTCATAATTATATTTTTTTTCAGATCTTAATTTTAATATCTCATTTTTCAATTGAATTCTGAACCAATATTCTGGATTTGTGTGGGAGAAAAAGCTAATTTTAAGTACCACCTCTGAGTTTAGCTTTCTTTCTCCAGTTAAATATTTGTGCAAATTACTATCTTTCATTCCAAAATAATTAGCTAACTCCTTTTTTGTAATATCCAATGCCTTCAAGTACATTTTAACAAAATCTAGAACATCTAACATTTCGTCTTCCTTAATATCATCCATCTCAATATAATTTTATATTGAATAGAAAGTAGCTTGTTTCTAATTTTTCTTTCATTGGATTGAGTCTCAGAATGACTCTTGATGAATTCTTCAATTTTCTCAAGCTTAGCATCATTCCAAATGTCCTTTGGTTGTATTTCAATATTTTTCATGATTCTTGTCTAATTAAATATTCATTGATAAGCTTTTCACTTCCTTCAGGGAGAATAATCATAGTTGTCGATTCCCCTAATCTTACTGCGTTATATTTTTGACAGTACATTTGCATTAGTTTCCTCCCAATATCCTCCGTATCCTCGATTACATCAAATGCCAAATAGCCTTCCTTTCCATTTATAAAACTCAATCTAAAAGCAAAGGCAGCGCGCAAACTGGCTACATCGCTAAATCTCTTCACAGAAGAGATTATTAACGCTTGTCCCTCATGCATAGGGTATTTTAGGAAAATGCCGGTAATTGAGGGAAATTTCCAGATTTTGGGTAGAATAGCCAGGGAATTGCTGGCAATTGGGAATGAGCGAAGGCTTATTACCTTCATCTTTAAGAGCGGTATAGATTGATCCGAAATATTCATCCCGGCTCAATCCCCATAACAACCTCGCCACTTCCCCCGAAAGAATCTTGCTACGCACGAAACGAAAGCCTAGTTGTTATGCACCGTTTTTCTTTATTCGCTTTCTAATATTTGTCCTAGGTGGTGTTCCAAATGAGAAACATAGTCATTGAAAACCCATTCAATAGTCACATTGTTAGGACCACCTGTATTACATTCTCTTTTTAAATAGATCGAAGGAATTAACTTGAAAAGCTCTAACAGTTGCAAATTATAGGATGTCCAGAATCGAATCAATTGGTTTACTTGGATTTGCTGATAATAACTAAACTCATTCCATTTATTTTGGTCATAGGAAATAATTGGAACATTTTCAAATTGACCTCTTATAAGTCTGTGGTGATTATTAGTTGCACTATCAATCAAGTGTCCTAAGATTTCCTTTTTGCTCCATTTCTCTTGAGTCGGCTTGAAGTTAAATGCTGTTTCCGAAATACCATGTAGGAGTGTCGGTACTGTGTTGCAGAGATTCTCAAATCTTTCAATAGCATCTCCAGTCATAGGTTGTTAGTTTTGGTTTTTAAATGGTGTATAACGGTTTCATTCCTTTTCCATCTGGGAACTTATAAAAGGTATTCTTGGCGCTAAAAAATAGCCTGTCAAACTTGCAAATAAGATTGGAATAAAATGTCCGAATCCTGTCAAAGTTGCAAGTAAAATTGTTGTACTCATTGGTGTTCGAGTGACGCAAGCGTTTATTGCTGCCATACAGCTAACAATCGCTAATGTCAAATTTATTATCGGAAATAATTGATGAATTATCAACCCTAAAGTTGTTCCTACGAAAAACAGAGGAATAATAAACCCTCCTCTCCAACCTGATGTCACGGTTATTGAAATAGCTATGATTTTAAAGATCAAAATTGCAAACAATAAAGTCAAAGAAAAATTTCCTGATAATAGTTCGTTAATTTCCTGATGTCCAAAATATCGGGTTATTGGAAAGTAAAATGCTATTATACCGAGTAGAACTCCTCCAATTAGCGTTTTGATATAAATGGGGATTGGTCTTTTTTCGAAAACTGATTTGAAAAATTTGGTGCAAAAAATAAAAGCCCAACCAAAAGCAGCTCCAATTATTGCGAACAGAACTGCATAAGCAAAATCAAAAATTCCTGAATATTCATACGCAGATAAATCCCAAATAGGACCAAGTCCTAAATGAACGATTAATGCAAATACCAAGTAGCTAAAACAGCTTGCTACAAAAGCAGGAATAATTGCTTTGTAATACTCAACTGCGTGTTTATGGTGAAGTATTTCTAATGAAAAGAGGCTACCCCCTAATGGGGCACCAAATAAGGCTGTAAAACCTGAAGCCATTCCTGCAATACTTAATGACCGTAATTCTTCTCCTTTAAGTCTGAACAACTTACCTATCCAAGTACCTGTGGAGCCTGTCACTTGTACCAATGGAGCTTCTGGTCCGAGACTCCCACCTGATGCGACACACAATAAGGATGAAAGCACCATTGACGGATTGTTTTTTGGGTCAAGTTTTCCTTTGTTAAATCGGATATTGTTCACAATCAAATGTATTTCTCCCGGGTCTCCAATGAAGTGTATTATCAAGCCTGCTAAAAGTCCGCAAATTGCCATTACGGGAATTACTTGCCAACCACTAAAAAAGGCTAATTGGTGAGTCAAAAACTCAAGTCCAATCCAATAAACTCCTGCTATTATTCCACCTACTAATCCTAGAAACGCCCATAACAAAAAAGTCCGACTGAAAACGAAGGGGTTGAATCGGACAGGTTGGTCTAAAATGTTTAAATACGTTACTAGTTTTCTTCTTCGTTTTAATTTCACTTTATCGTTTCTGTTTATATGGCATACAATCGGGTCAGGCAAGGGAACCACACCCTCACCTTCCCACAGAACTCCCGAAAAACGGGACAGGCTGTGCATGAGACTCTCATCCGCCGTGGCGAACTCTTCATGCCTGCCTAAAGGTAGGCAGACAGGTTTATAAATCGCTTTGTGCTAAAAGTACTTAAGGTTGAACCGATTTCCAATGCTAAAATAACCTGGAAATCTTTGTACTATCGCTTCAGCAATCTGACTGTCGAAATCTTGTCAGCGTTTCTTCTAAAGTAACGTAAGGTGGTATGATAGATGCTCCAGCAAGCTGCCATCGGAAGGTCTACCATGGCACGTTTTTATTTTATTTTTTCTTTGTCCACGAGCCTTGACAGGTTAGTGTAATAATATTGTTTTTCGTTCAATTTGTCTACAGGTACGATTTCAAATGACTTTACTTTTATTTCCATTTGATTTTCTAACGTTGTTGCTGTTCCTAAGCCGAAGAACGACGAATTATTGAAGCCGACTAATTGTCCTTCTAAATTCTTTCCGTTCTCGTCAACCACGGCTGGTTTTAAGTAAGAGTGATTAAAAGTCCACTCATTCAAGTAGCCAATTCCGTTCGAGTCAACGGTTAGAATATTTTCTGTCAGATTTGAGAAGCCCACCCTATCGAGGAAACTCGGTAGGGCCGTCTACTCATTAGCGGGTCGTTGATTCTATTTCTTTGTCAGTTTATATCTTAAATGAGTTGTCAAGTCTGACGGTATTACTTCTTCAATTTGTATATCATATTTGTCTTTGTCAATACCTTCAAAGAGTCGGATACCGCTTCCCAAAAAAACAGGTGCAATGTGAATAAAAAACTCGTCCACAAGTCCTGCATTTAGAAATTGCTGAATAGTGTTAGCGCCACCTTGTATTCTTATATCCTTTCCTTTTGCTGATTGTCTTGCGTTATCCAAGGCACTTTCTATTCCGTCATCTATAAAGTAAAAAGTTGTCGTTCCCTCTTGAACCCAAGGTTCTCGCTTTTCGTGTGTTAATACATAAACGTCAGCTTTGTATAGGTCATTAGGCCAACTAGCTTCGCCTTCCTCAAACATACGTTTTCCCATAATGAATGCACCTGTACGTTCAATTGTCTCTCTAATAAATTTACCATCAGATCCATCTTCTTTGCCTCCTTCGAACCCTAAGTATTCCCAAAAAGCTTTTTGATTAAACATCCACGAATGAATTTGTCCTGAAACACCACCCATAGGATTTTTAGGACTTCTGTTATCTCCTGCGAAAAAACCGTCAAGAGATATTCCACTGTCAAAGATTATTTTGCTCATATTTTAACTTTTGCATTTTTGTCCAATTTTTTAATTGTTGAAACTGTCGCTATACAATACCCGCTAACGTTAAATAAGCCCGAATAATGGTCCCCGCACCTTTTGCGGGGCAGGCTATGCCTCCTATATGACGCCTGCCGCCCAGCCAGTAAACAAGTGTCCGCTGGACTCTTCATGTTTGGCATACTTCAAACATTTTTGACAGATTGTGGCACTTCCTCGACACTTCATCAGAGGTTCATTGGTATTCATCTCCATTATTCATAACTGGCTGTGCTCATGGCACAGTCTTTTCTATAACTCTCGATACCTTGGCTCATTACCAAAGCACCTTGTGGTGTTTTGATGCTCCCCCCTGCAGGACAACACCGGTGGGTCGGCTCCACCATCTTACTTAGGGCCTGCTGAAAAACGCCGGTAATAGATTATAAGCCATCATTTTGAATGATTAACCCATTTTTCATGCGAACGGTTTTTCAGCAAGTGCAAGCTTATGGACGAAAATAGGTCTTTATCCATGCATCAGAAAATCTCAAAATCGAGATTTTCAAGCTAGCCTCAGCCATACCATCTTCTACGTTGGCCTCATTCGAGGTATAAGCATACATCTTCACTCGGCCGCCTTGAACCTGGCATACCTGAGACTTTTTCAGCAAGCCCTACTTACAGTTCCGTAACGATTTTTCAGCCGTTCGTTACTCTCGGCACACATAAGAGTAGTGCGGGATTTCGGAGCACTTTCTTGCAGGAAACTTACTAAAATGCACAAAGCTTGATTTAATCACTTTACTTGCCATAAGTTATATGCGGTAGTTGTTATAGCACGTAATTATATTTCATTTAGTAGATCTGTTATTTTTTCTTCTGTCGATTTCATACTTGGGCTAAGCTGATTCCCTCTTTCCATAATTTGCCCATTTTTGTCGATAAGAATATAATAAGGAATTCCATTAAATTGGAAAACATCAAATAAGGCTTGAACTTGCTTACTATCCAATGGATAGTGTTGGCCCCTATCTATATCAAATTCTGATAAAAGTTTCTTCCGTTTTTCTTCATTTTCATCGATACTCACATATACAAATGCGACACCTTGTTGCTCTAATTTTGACATTAACAGATTTGAACTTGGCATTTCTTCAATACATGGTTTGCACCAAGTTGCCCAAAAGTCCAAATAAATAACCTTCCCCTTATTAGTATCAAGAATCTTATTGAATGTTTCTTCAATAGGGCTACCTACCATTTTCTTCAATATTACAGCAGTTTTTTCTTCTGGGCTGTTTATAATTTCTTGTGTTTTGTGATAACTCTCTTGAAGGGGATTTAAAATAAAAGGTGCGCTCAATTCTTCTTTAATAGCAACCTGATTTCTTTGATAACTTTCCAGCGAATTCATACTGAACAAGCTTTTATATAAACCACTATAGGTAAGTTGACCCAGTAAGTCATCCGTATAATTATCTCTAACAAATTCAATAAATAATGAATCTGATTTTGATGTTTTGTCAGTCAACGACTGAATCAAATCAATGTCGGGATATTGCTTTGCAAATTTTGGAAACAAATTTGTTTGAAGGTAGCTTGTTATTCTTTTTTCAAGTACATGCCAACCAATCAGTTTATCCATTGTAATTGGCAGGATTTCCCTATTATAGTCAAAATAATTATCGGGAAGATTTGTGTTTTCCCAACTATACTTATCTAAAAAATAGTAATAGGTCTCCAATGCAAATAGTCTTGTCCAGCTCTTAACTTCTTCGCTGGGAGAGTATTCTTCAATAAATGAATTATAAATATTCAATTGCTTTTCTTTTACAGCATTCATTTCAAGAATAAAATCAGCTAAATCCTTTTGGTAAGATTTAGCCTCGTCTATAGCTCCATAACCTAAATTATTTTCTTCGCGTAAAACCTGAAAATTAATTATTTGATTATTAGTAGTCGCCCGGCTACCACTATACTTTATTGTTTTAGTAAGCTCTATACTTTTATTGTTTGCTTCAAATTCTATATGAATACTATCTCCAGGATGATAAATAAAATAGATATTTGCAAAGGTGGTTTGTTCCAATAGCATTGCATCTAATGGGATGTATCCTTCAATTGTATATCCAAAATTTCCTGCACTGTCAATTTCCACTAATTCAGTTGATTCATTTACTCCTGGTTGTGAATAAACAAAGCTTAAAGCTGCATTTTTTCCGTTATACTTATGTATTTTCCCAGTAACTACGATTGGTTTCTTTTCGCTGTATTGAGTCTCTTGCTTACAGGAGACTACAATGAAAAAGGTTACAATTATTAAAATGTCTTTGATAATTTTCATTGATTTTTTTATGTGCTATAGCACTTGTATATACGCAACTTCAGTTAGAATTGCATGATCCACTATACCTAAGATTCAATATTTTAAAGTAATCATACTTCCAGATTATTATAGGCTGTTTATCCGATATTAAACGCCACTAAACGCTTACTATCAGGATTTGTTCACCTTTAATTGGTTGTCAAACCTCTCGAGGATCGCTTCGCTCTCAAGACAGGCTCTTAAAGAGGAGGCGCTTGGCTCTGCTCCAGACGGACTAAAGGATAAGAAGTTAACTGGTCGTTCTCAATAACTAAAAGATATCTGCAAGAAAAGGGAAAAATTGGAAGAATCTATACCATGTATAGGGTATTTTTTAACCTCACCCCAGCCCTCTTCCCGATTCTCGGGACAAGCTCTGAAGAGAGAGGGCGCTTGTTTGGTACTATCATCAAGATTCCGCATCAGAAGGTGTTTGATGGTTTCCGGAATTAAGCCCGGATGGGTGTGATAAAAGTTGGCTGTTCTACATACCTCATCCCCCCTCTTCCCGATACGCTGCGCTATCGGGACAGGCTCCCCGCAATACTGCGGGGCAGGCATTTAGGAGAAGGTGATCGGCACTGCTCCAGATGGGACTAGGAATAAAGAAGTTGGCTGGTTGTCTCAATAACTAAAAGACTTGTACAAGAAAATGAATAAAATGATGCGGGAACATACCTTGTATTAGAATAGCCCCCAAAGTTTAGACACCACTTGGAGGCAATTTTATGAGCAAGTAAAAAATTTAGATAGCTTGACTGAAGTTCTATTGAGTTATATGTTTAATTCTTCACTTGGATTACTCCATTTTTCATCACCATCTTCACATCAAAAAGCGATTTTTTTATGTCTGCTTTCATATCACCTTCGAAAACAACAATATCAGCAAAACCATTTTCTTTGATCACACCAATCTGATCTTTCATACCCAGCGCATTAGCTGCATTACTGGTCGCCGTTTGCAACATGTCCTCGGCTGAGAGTCCCGCCTCAGCATAGCCATAGATGGTTTGTTTTGCATAATCTCCCCTGTCTGTATCTAAGTTCACATAGGCATCTGAACCAGCTACAATAGTCACGCCGGCCGCTTTGAGCTCGTTGATCCATTTTTTCCAGCTAGCTGAATTAGTTTCCAGATCATCTTCGGTATAGGGTTGCTTTTGATATTCATAATAGGCTTTAATGGTTCCGGTGGAACCATAGGTAGGAACTGCATAGATTCCTTTACTGGCCATTTTCTCAAGAGTCGCTTTTTTAAAGCCATACGCATGTTCTATACCATCCACTCCGGCTTCTATTGCATTATGTGCTGCCCAGTCCCTGTCACAATGCGCTGTGACCGGTACACGTTCGCTGTGGGCGGTTTCTACGATCGCTTTCATTTCATCCAAGCTCAGCACCAATCTNTCCCTGTCACAATGCGCTGTGACCGGTACACGTTCGCTGTGGGCGGTTTCTACGATCGCTTTCATTTCATCCAAGCTCAGCACCAATCTATTCCCGATGGCAAGGATTTTAATCACATCCACTCCCCTGGCAATATGCTCTCTAACGGATTTTCTGGCTTCTTCCACCCCGCTCACCATGCTGTATTCCTGTCGGGAAATCCGGTCAAAATCAGCCAAAGGAATACCGTCGATCTGGCCGTCCATGGATCCAATTATCGGTCCGGATACAAGCATTCTTGGGCCTGATATGTACCCTTTACTTATGGCTTTTTTTACTTCCAAATCAAGATACTGTCCGGAATTACCCACATCCCTGATCGTTGTAAAACCCGCTTCCAGATAGCTTCGGGCAAATTTGGCAGCTCTCAACACCCGGGCTTCCGAAGAGACCAGCATCGCATCTACTGCAAGTGGTTCATTTACTTTTTGCTCCATCAAAATATGAGAGTGCGCATCAATTAAACCCGGGACAATGGTAGCATTTCCAAAATCCAGCACCTCCGTATTTGGTGGAACAGCAAGTTGGCTCCCAACTGCCACTACCAAATTATTCTTTATCAGCACCTCCTGATTTTTCACAAAGGCATTCTTTTCTGAATCGTAGAATTGCCCGGCTTTCAGTAAATAATGGGTATCAGCATTTTGGGAATAAGCAAAACTGCCTGTAGCTAATAGAATGAGAACAGTTAGTTGAATTACCTTAATCATAGACTTAATCATAGAATAGTGCTCAATAGTGTGGATCAATTTAATTAGGACATTTGGAAAGGCGGGTTGTGACATAATTATCCAACATCCAGCAATTCCCATAAACATCCGCATAGGTGATCTTCAGGTTCATCGAATCGCTTTCCAAGCGATTAGTCATTCTGCGAACCATCGAATCGGGAAGATTAATGTGGATCAATGTAATGGCTTCACCAGACTTGAATACATAATCTTTAGGAAGGTTAGTATAGCCAACCCCTCTGACATCATCCCCAAATAAAACTGTAAAAAGTTCGCGTGGACTTTCATAAGTCGATCCCATATGAAGGTAAGAAAGGTCTTTAATAATAGCGGGGCCTACACCTTTATTTTGAATGACATACTTATAGGATCCACTACTAAAATTTCCCATTTGTTCCATATGGGGCCAAACCGAAGCAAATTGTTGCTCCCTCAATATGTTCGTCTGGAAAATAGAGACAATTAATGCGGATGCGCTCAAAAAGACTGCTGATAAGCCCAGCAGGAGATTGACATTGATTTTTTTCTTTGGGACTGGAGTTATCTCATCCATATTTTTCGCATAGTTTATCAAATTAGGTATCTAAAAGCCAAATCAAAAGATTTGGCGGACTTAGCAAACACGCCCAAGCAATTAAATCTAGCTGTTTTGCCCTACTTGCTATAGGTATTGTTGCACTTTTTTTTCTACTTTCCTTATGTCATTCCAAGTGATTAATTCAATATTATACTCTTGGATTTTAGCCATACAGTCTGGTTTAGTAAAACTTTTAAAGTCGATTTGTCTCCATTCAGAACCGAAATTAGGGTGGTTAACCGTTATACCCTTCATTTCGCTATCATCAAATGCGGGATGTATTAAAATAATATTAAAACCACTCACTAAATTTTCAAAAATATTTGAGTAATAATCACTCAACTTACCAGATTCAAAATATTCAAAAATTCCGTAATGTGCCTTTTCAATAAGCAAATCTCCATCAAGAATGTTACGGTCTGGATTTAGTCCCACCATTTCCATTAATTGTCGGCTTATCATTACAGGAAGATTATATTTTTCACCTAAGTCCCTATATACTTGAAAAAACTCCGTACTTGCTCCAACGCTATACATATGCGAATCAATGTGAGTAGGTTTCAATCCAAATTTTATAGCTTTTTTTATTTGGGCATCAAGCTCTTTTTCAACATCTCCTTTTGTAGCCTTATTTTTTAGTTCCTCCCTTTTTTTATAAAAATATCCATTTTCGTTCACCAAACTTGGAACTTCAGAAATTGGCAAAACAGGTCCGAATTTATAATTTTCCCACTCGCAAGTTAGTGTTAAGTGAATTCCGTTATCAAAGTGGGGATTATTTTTGGCAAATACCGCTATTTCATAGAACCACGGACAAGGCACCATAATACTGTATGAATTCACGATTCCTTTCTCCAGCGATTGAATTGTCGCCCTATTTTCGGAATGGGATAATCCGGCATCGTCTGCGTGTATTATCAACAGTTTGGTATTTTCTGAGAAACCTAATTTTTGAGCTAAATTCATTCGCAATATGGTCTTTTATAATCTAGGGGTATTTTGCAGAATTGTGCATAACGGCAGTTCGTCTAAAAACCCTTTTGTAAGGCCTGAGATTTAGGTATATAAAATTCTTCTCCATCAGGTATCCGAATACTTTACAAAACACAGGTAGTTATTAGACAGTCTGACGGTCCGCAGCTACACGCAGGCAGGGATTTTTACCACTGAACTTCCTACGAAGAACTGAACTTTAAATTTACCTCTTTCCTGTCCTACGAAGCACGCCCTCCTGCTTGCTTGTAGGTGCTGTTAGCGGTTCGTTGTTTCATTTTAATTGTCGGTTTGATTTTTCTTACCTTGTAAGGCATTATCCATTTGAGATTTAAATTCTTCATTATTGTCAATGTGAAAGGCCAATACTGTAAATTTCTTTCTGATTCCATACAAGCCAATAAGTTGGTTCTCTTTGTTCAAATGAATTATCAGGTTATGACTTTCTAATTCTCCTAATGGCGAGAGACTTTTTGTCAGGACATCTTTTTCGTCTAATGGCTTCTTTGATAGCTCAATATTATCAATATCTGTAAATGATATTTCAACTTCATTTAAGATTCCATAGTTAAGAGACAAACTGTCTTGATTAATAGATGTTGGTCTTTTTGATAATGATTTCGCAAATCCTAAGACCTGAATGGCCGTGTAAATACTTAGTATTGTCAAAATCCAGGCTGCCGTCAAACTCCAAAGGGCGAGTAAAAAATGAAGGGCAATTGTTTCAACACCTATTATTAATATTAATGCACCAAATAGGGCAGGTGTTCCACTATTTTTGTGGTACGTAAATTCATTATTCTTAAGCTTAGGATTTCTCCAATTTATAAATCCGTAATAGATAACAGCTATTTCTGTTGCAAATGGTAATACAAGTTTTTTGGGAAGGATTTCATAGCAAATACTTTTTAAGGTAGTGAAGAAGTCTGGTGATTTGTCCGTGAGGCTTTTATACTTTTTTATTGCTGAGCGAACCTTGATTATGACATAAGTCAATATTGATACTTCAATTATTGGTAATGCCCAAGTCTTAAAAAGCTTCAAATAAGTCTGGTTTTCCTCTGGTAAGAAATAAGAACCAATCAAAAGCCCAATTACCATCACAGCTACTACTGTTGTTTTAGGAATTTCAGTCTTATAAATTAGGAGATAGTATATAATTGGAACTGTCAACAACAGGTCTATGGTTATTGCCAAAGAGAATACACTTGCATTGGTAAAAAAGATTGATGATTTAGACAATAAAACTAAGAACAGAATTGCCAATAATGGAATTCCGAATGAAATTAATGGCCTGTTTAGCTCTACTTTTCTGTTCATAATACTTTTTTTAAGGTTTTGATAGAATAAATTGTCTCCATTTCTGTCTCGTCCGTTAGAATGACCACTAACGTTTTTGCGTATGCTCTGGCCACCGTTTTTAAACTAGAAAACTATCCACCGAAAGCTGAGGATAGCTAAAAGCTATGATCTATCTGCACCCGGTGGTCGAGTATACGCAATGTTATAGCTCGTTTTTTATTCGTTTCATTTTCCAATATCTGTCTAGTGAGTAAATGCTATCAACTTTTTCTAAATATTCGTAAATTATCAAACATTTTTCGAAGAGTCTCTTATTGTCGTCTTCTCGATTATCTGCAATTAACAAAAGTATTTCAGCAAGCTTACCTAAGTTTTCGTTCGTTAGACCCTTTTGAGTCGTAAGCGTGTCAATAAATTTGTCGGTCGGAATATCAAGTAAATCTTGCACGTCAAAATCTAATTCATTTTTAAGTGTTTGGTCAGTTATTTCAAGTCCTGCGTTAATTTGTCCGCTATTTTTTAATCCAAGCAAGTCAGAAAATAATTTCGCCAAAACCTGTCCCAGTTGGTCAATTTGTTTTTTCAAGTAGTCTCTCTGTTCCATATCGTTTTTTCGTCTCGCCTTTTTAAAATGAGCTATAACGTTAAATGTATGAATCTGTAGCTTTGGTCTGTGCGTTTGCCTGGTGCGGCTATGATTTCATACATAATGTTAGCATCTTTTATTTTTATGTTGATGTATCTATTTCATCCCATAATTCACCTACAGTCTCGCTTTCACTATCATAAAATGTTCTTAACCAGTTCAGCACTTGATGACGCTCGAAACTTGTATATCTATTAATCTTGGTCTCATCTTTCTTACCATTGAACATTAAATCTCTGAAGTAAGTCGTAGCCATTTCATTGACCAAATTCTCTTCATAGATTTCGTCAAAGTCTCTAAATTCTAAATTGGTTAAAAATAGCGATAAGGAATCTCCAATCGCAGGCACTTCCCGTTGAAAATCATCAATCGCCTTTTCAGTATTTTCATTGTCCAGTCTTGGTAAATCACTTTTTCAAACACCATCCCAGAGTTAAGGCACTATCAATTCTCCAGGACAAATCCATAAGGGTGTCTTCATCAGGTTTGGAGTCCGTTAAAAATTCCTTTTCTTTCGGAGATACTTTATCCCAAATCTTTTCTTCCTTAAACCACTGGATAATATTTTCTCTTTCATCAAGATTATGAACAGCAAAGGAAATGGCATACAAGATCATCATTCTACAACCCGCGTCATATTCAGATTGAAACTTTTCACTGGAGTGGTCTAAATATGGCAGATGACTGACTCTATAATTTCTTATCCCATAATCAATTAATCTGGATTCAAGTCTTTTCTTTTTTATCTTCAAATTTTGGTCGCCAGAAGATTCAATTAAATCAATTTGTTCTTTTGTCTTGTACCAATCAGAATGCGGCTTGCTCTTTCCACAAGCAGGACACCACGTATCTTTCCATTGTGTATTGCATTTTGGACATTTCCCCTTTGTTTTAAAGGTGTCCCATTTATGTCCGCAACTACAAGCCCAGTATTTTTCTCCATCAGGATTCCATTCACAAACTGGACATTGAATTATTAAATCATTTTGTTTTTTCTTCCAGAACATCGGTATGTTTTAATTGATGCTAACGTAAAGAGTTTTAAACGCATTCCGGCAAAAAAAAACACCCATTATCCAAAAACCTCACCCGGATTGCGGTTAAAACTGTGTTGGACTAAGCCGTTTTCTCCTATGGA
>NZ_JAXRUT010000038.1:0-35560 GCF_035156405.1 Algoriphagus aurantiacus
CTCGGATGAGGATGTAGCGAATGGAAAGACGGTCACTCTAACAGGGGCAACGTTATCGGGCGCTGATGCAGGCAACTACAGCCTGGGTTCAGTAGCCACCACGACCGCAGATATTACTCCAGCCCCAACCACAATCACTGTCCAAAACGCATTAGCTGACTGCGATGGAAATGATGTCTTCCTTACTGCAACAGTAAAAACTTTGAATATAGGTATTCAAGGTGATGTAGATAGTGAGGGCGGAATTGTCACCTTCAAAACAGGAGCCACAGTACTTGGTGTAGTAAATGCCACATCGGTATCAGGAGGCGTATTTTCAAATTCATTTGCAATCAGTTTGCCACTTGGTGGAACCTATAATATTTCAGCTGAGTTTGTTCCGAACTCAGGAAATCTTAGCGGATCTCAAACTTCTACAACTGCCCAATTGACAGTACTTGAAGCATTCATTACTCCAAGTGTAACGCCAAATGTAAATGGCAACGTGGTAATATTTGATGGAGCTCATTCATCAATGGGATTGCCTTCCAGTACTATATTGACAGCTACTTATCAGCCTTCTGGGTATTCAGGAGTAACCTATAAGTGGTATTCAAGAAATGTTGGAGACACATTCTCTTTAATTCCAGGAGCTACAACCGCAAATTATCAAATTGTTGCAAATGGAGATTTTGTGAAAGAATACATGGTCGAGCTGATTGTAAATGGTAATTGTGCTGGAAACAAGATCTTCTCTAAGGTGATTTCTGTAGATGCTGCTTGTGGAAAAGAGGGACAAAATAAAGTTGCAGTCTGCCACGTCACTCCTAACGGTAAGCGTAAGACTATCTGTGTAAGCTATAATGCAGTAGAAGCCTTATTGTCTGGTAGTCCGGGATCATATATAGGTGATTGCAGCATCACTTACAGAATGGAAGAAGAACCTGAGTTGATTACGGTTCCTTGGAATACTCCACTTCCAGTGATTAATGAGAAAATAGCTGCTCAAAGTGAAAACTGGTTTGACCTTAAGAAGATCAGCCTGAATATTTCAGCTGGATCTTACAATCCTCTTGCATCAGGTTTCTATGAACTGAAAGTTAATGTTGAAGAAAACGAATGGTTAACTCTTGAAGAACCAATTACTGTAAATGTACTTGTGAAGGACAAACCATTGGCTACTGATATTAAATTGAGCAACTCTATTCTACTTAGAAACATACATAATGGTAACGTAATAGGTGTTCTGAGTACTGTAGATCCTGTAGATGACCAGCATACCTATTTTATTGCTGAGCATCCAGATTTTGAATTAGTTGGTAAATCACTAATTTGGAAGGGTACTGAAATTCCGCAAACAGCAAGAATAACAGTCCTAAGTACTGATAGAGCTGGTCAAACCATCGAAAGAGCGATTGAGCTGAGTCGTGAACCTAGATTCGGAGATTTCCACATGTTCCCTAATCCAGCAGATTCTGATGTGAATCTTGAGGTTGAATTGGACCAAAGTACAAATGTGGGAATCAGGATCTTTGATGCAGTCGGAAGATTGGTTTATGAGGAAGAAGGAGTTCAAAGTGGAAGCTCTACCTACCAAATAAATATTGATCACCTGAGTCCTGGACTTTATACTGTTCAAGTGAAAACAGGGAAGCTTGTTATGAACAAGAGATTGATTAAAAAGTAAAAATTGTAAATCTTAAATGCAAAAGCCTCTCCTCAAAAATAGGAGAGGCTTTTTTTAAATCATATACTTCATTATATAAATTGCCCACTTTTTGATGCAGGCAGTTGATCTTCAAGCTTATCAGGTTTGAGAAAAGTCTGGCATAAATTTCAATCATCAGAATTTGAACCATTGCCAAAGGTAAAAGCAATAAAAAACCACAGCCAAAAGTTGACTGTGGTTTCCATATTAAGAAATAATTATTCTTACTTTCTTTCCAATACTTTTTTAGCAGCAGCTACAATGTTTGCAGCATTCAAACCGTATTTTTCAAGTAACTGAGTAGGAGTGCCGGATTCGCCAAAGCTGTCATTTACACCTACATATTCCATTGGAGCTGGATTGTATCTTGCTAGAGTCTGAGCTACGCTATCACCTAAGCCACCATTGTATTGGTGCTCTTCTGCTGCGACTGCACAACCTGTTTTGGCTACAGAATCCAATATTGCTTCTTCGTCCAAAGGCTTAATTGTGTGAATATTGATCACCTCAGCAGAAATCCCTTCGCTTCTTAGGATTGCTTCAGCTACTACCGCCTCCCATACCAGATGGCCGGTGGCAAAAATAGTCACATCAATTCCTTCGATCATTTTCCATGCTTTCCCGATCTCGAACTTCTGTGCTGCATCAGTGAAAATTGGCCATGATGGACGGCCAAATCTCAGGTAAACAGGACCTTCGTATTCAGCAATGGCAATCGTAGCAGCTTTCGTCTGATTGTAATCGCAAGGATTGATCACAGTCATATGTGGAAGCATTTTCATCATTCCCAAATCCTCCAAAATCTGGTGCGTAGCACCATCTTCTCCTAAAGTCAAACCTGCATGGGATGCACAGATTTTTACATTTTTGCTAGAGTAGGCGATAGACTGCCGAATCTGATCGTAAACACGACCAGTGGAGAAATTAGCGAAAGTACCTGTGAAAGGAATTTTGCCATTGATAGTCATCCCCGCAGCGATACCCATCATATTTGCTTCGGCAATTCCTGTTTGAAAGAAACGCTCTGGGAATTCCTTCTGGAATGCTCCCATTTTCAATGAACCGATCAAATCGGCACAAAGTCCTACCACATTTGGGTTTCTGCGACCAGCTTCCAGGAAGCCATCACCGAAGCCGGAACGTGTATCTTTTTTTTCTGTATAGTTGAATTTTAAATCCAATGTCTTTTCCATGTTTTCTTTTCGTTGAATGGTCTAAAAATAGCTTTGATTAAAAATCGCCGAGTGTTTCTGGCAACTGTCCCAAAGCGTCTTCTAATTGCTCGTCATTAGGAGCCACTCCATGCCACTTGTGCGTACCAACCATGAAATCAACTCCATAGCCCATTTCTGTATGAAGTAAGTTGAGAACAGGCTTGCCATTACGGGACATGTTTTTAGCTTTTTCAAGACCTTCAATGACAGACTTCATGTCATTGCCCTGGAAGATGTCATTTACTTCCCATCCAAAAGATTCATATTTTGCTCTAAGATCGATCAAGTTCATGATGTCTTTGGTAGCACCGTCGATCTGCTGTCTATTGAGATCAATGGTTGCGATCAGATTGTCCACTTTCCAGTGCGCTGCATACATTGCCGCTTCCCAGATTTGGCCTTCTTCCTGCTCGCCATCTCCCATCAACACATAGACAGTGCTGTCATCACCATCGATTTTCTTTGCCTGAGCGGCTCCGATTGCTACAGACATTCCTTGACCCAATGAACCAGAAGCAATTCTGATTCCTGGAAGTCCCTCTTCAGTCGCCGGGTGACCTTGCAGTCTAGAGTTTAGCTTCCGGAATGTACTCATTTCCTCTGGGGAAAAGTACCCTGATCTAGACAAAACACTGTACCAAACAGGTGAAATATGGCCATTGGAAAGGAAAAATAGATCTTCACCTTTTCCTTCCATGTTGAAATTTGGATCATGATTTAGCTGGTTGAAGTACAGAGCTACAAAGAACTCAGTACAACCCAGTGATGCTCCGGGATGACCGGATTGAACCGCGTGTACCATGCGGAGACAGTCTCTGCGTACCTGCGATGCGATTTGCTCGAGTTGTTTGATTGATTTTTTTTCCATTACGGATAGGTTTAATTTAGGATTTGAGCTGTATGATCTTTTGTGTTTACTTTTTCGATGATTTCAGAGATTTTCCCTTCTTCGTCAATTACAAAAGTGGTTCTGACAGTACCCATATAGGTTTTGCCAAATGTATTCTTTTCCTGCCACGTACCATAAGCTTGGTGAACTTTCAGGTCGGTGTCAGCAATCAGAGAAAATGGAAGCGCTTGCTTTTCTTTGAATTTTACATGCGATTTTTCTGCATCTGAACTGATTCCAAAGACTACATAACCTGCTTTTTGCAATGCGTCGTAATTATCTCTCAGATTGCAGGCCTGCGCGGTACATCCTGGAGTAGCGTCTTTAGGGTAAAAATAGAGAACCACCTTTTTCCCTCGATAGTCAGAAAGCTTGATCGTTTCTCCTGTTTCAATGTTCGCTTCAAAATCTGGGGCCATTTGGCCTTCTTCTAATTTCATATGCTTTTGTTTAAGGCGGCTAATTTAACCAATCGTTCCTTTCCATTCAGCAGTATTGCCAGCTTTATCGGTAACTTTTAGCAAAACTTCTCCTTTGAACGGTTCATTTGTTAGTTTTTCAGACCAAATCACGGCTTGCTTGTGCTCATATCTCATTAGCACCCATTTGCCATTCACATAGGCTTCAAAGCTATCGATACCGGATAAATCATCCCTGATCACAAAGCGCATATCAGATGAATTGACACGGATCACTTTGATGGTAGGCTTGACGATGTCCTCCAAAATGGAAATTTCTCCCAAATACCTGGATCCGAAATTCAAGGTGTCACCAACCCAGGTTCCTCCCAAAAATGATTTGGAACCACCAGAGGTATAGTAAGCATGAGCCCGATCCTTGTTTCCGGTATAACCCGGAACCTTCCAAAGAATATTCACTGCATTCCAAAGGTATTCACGACTACCATTCACATTTAGGAGTGGGGTTGTCAAAGATCCAGACTGAGAAACTCTCAGGAAAAAATCATCCAAAAGAGTTTCATGATTGAAATTCATTTGCAGATTTTTGTCGGAATAAGAAATCTCTTTTCCGGCAGGAATACGTGCATTGATTCCCGGAATCACCACCTCCGAGCAGATATCAATTTCCTCTGGTATCCCAAAATCCATATCCCATAAATACGTGCGGCTGTTTGCATCCTGATAGGCCGGAAGCATTTCAAATTGGTTTGCACCAACGTAAAATTTTGCCAAGCCTCCTTTAGGAGTAATTGAAGCCTTGATTTTCAAGATGTTATTGATGTAATCCAAGGATGCTCTGGAAGGTGCCGTTCCATCATTTACATTGGTTTCCAAGTCTTGACCTTGTAGCGTAAAACTAACCTGTCGCTCGTTCCCATAGGCATCACGCAGCTTCAGCTTGTAATCTTTTTTCACTCCAGGTTCTAGTGCTAAGTGTCCAGTTGTATCAGATTTGGGACTAAAGAATTCGAACTTTAAATTCTTCTGGTAATAAAGCTTGGAATAGCGGTTTTGATAGGTGTGCTGAAGAAATTGTCTGGAATAGTTGAAATCAACCTTGTCCACTGTCAGGTTGAACAGAGTCCCCTTTTCATCGGCAAGTTCAAAGGTAGGGTAGCCATTTCTATTACTTGCCCCGTCGAGTTGATCGAAGCTTCTTATTTCAACACCAACCTTTCCAGTGATTTTGATGTCATTTGGAAGGCGATAATTCGATCCGCTTGCTACTGGCGTGACTTCGAGTCGGGCAAATTTTCCGTTCACACGGGAATCTATATCCAGTGGAACAATGGCTATACTTTGTGGTACCGGAGCGACATTGTCGAGGATTTCCGGAAAGCCAAATAGGAGAGGATCCATTGCCCGATCCAGACTATCCCGAATCTCAAAGTGCAAATGTGGTCCCCCCGAACCGCCTGTATTTCCACTATCTGCAATTCGCTGCCCCTGCTTCACAGGCAACTCTCCCGGCTCAAGATAGATTTCCAGCTCATTGGCTTTAGCTGCATACATTTTCTTACGCATGTAATCACTGAGCTCTTTATTGAAATTGCGCAAGTGGCCATAAAGCGTGATTTTTCCATTGGGATGCTTGAGGTAAATGACATTGCCATAGCCAAAAGAAGAAATTTTGATTCGGTATACCCAGCCATCCGCCGCTGCCAATATCGGAAGACCTTCCTGACCTCCGGTTTTGAAGTCCAAACCAGTATGAAAGTGATTTGGCCTCAATTCAGCAAAATTTCCTGACAGGTAATTTCTGGTTCCAGGATTAATAGGGTTCTTGAAATAACCTTTGTCCACTTCCTGTGCATTTAGCTCCAACGAAGTAATCAATCCAAGAAATATGAAGGTGTAGCTTAACTTACTTAATTTCAAAATCCAACAACTTTTCCGTTCCAATAAATCCTTCCAATTTGTCCCCAATCTGCACTGGACCCACGCCTGCAGGTGTACCAGTGTAAATGAGATCTCCTGTTTTTAGCATAAAAAATTGCGATACGTATTCTATGATAGTACCAAAATCAAAAAGCATTAATGAAGTGTTGCCTTTTTGGCGAGTTTCCCCATTGATAGTCAAATGAAAATCTATATTATTCAAATCTTCAAAATCTTCTATGGATTTAAAATCACCAATCGGAGCCGCTCCATTAAAACCCTTGGCGATTTCCCAAGGCAAGCCCTTGGCTTTGCATTGATCCTGTAGATCCCGTGCAGTGAAGTCTATTCCCAAGCCTATTTCATTAAAATACCGATGTGCAAATTGCTTCTGTATGTATATTCCCTGCTTAGAAATCTTTAAAACCAGCTCGGCTTCATGATGGATGTTTTTGGAGAAATCAGGATAGAAAAACGGTGCCCCGTCTTTTAATAGTGCAGTGTCCGGCTTTAGAAAAACAACCGGACTGCCTGGTGTTTCATTTTTCAATTCTTTAATATGAGCCGCATAGTTTCGGCCAATGCAAATAATTTTCATGTGTTTATATTTTTCTCTCAATGGTCACATGGAATCTCGCATGGTCAATAATCGTCTCTCTCTGTGTCGCTTGCGTCATGCTTGATTTCATAAGTGATTGTAATCTACAGCTTGTAAAGCTATCAAAGTTTCCCCTGCTTCATTGAGCAGGTAAAGTTGGTTGTTTTCCAGTTTATATCCACGCGTATATTAATGCTTGAATCCTGTGGCTTAATTATTTCTCCTGCCCAAGTCCCAGATCAAATCACTACGTGTTCTAATAAATCATTTTAACTTGCTCAAATAGCTTGTCCGTCCAAAGACCATACATTTTAGCACTAGGATGCAATCCATCGGCAGCAAGCATGTCTGGTTGAGCACCTAAACTTCTGTATTGAGCTGTGATGTCAATATATGTGACATCATGCTTTTTGCAGATATCAGCTTTTATACGATTATATGCATTGATTTCATCTGCAATCTTACTTTTGTCTCTACCACTTTGCGTAGCAAATGGAGTTACTCCCCAGTCTGGGATGGATAGCACCACGATGTGGTTATTATTTACTCCAGCAAAGCCAATAGCCCGTAAAAGCATATTTTCAAATTCCTCTTCAAATTTGGCTATGGGAAGTCCCCTGTATTGGTTGTTTACCCCGATAGAAAGAGTCACCAGATCATAAGTGTTTCCTTCTATGTCGGCCCTGTCGATTCCTTTATCCAGTTCATCCACCGTCCAGCCAGTACGAGCGATTACTTTGGGAGATGCCCATGATTTCTCTGTTTCAGTATTCAGTGTTGTGACCAACTGGCTCGGATAGCGTCCTGCATCGCTGACACCCTCACCGATTGTGTAACTATCACCAAGTGCTAAATAGGTGAGTTGGTTGGAAGTATCTGTTGAGTCTTCGGTCATAGGAGAATCAGTATCGTCTGGAAGCATATTCTTGGAGCTATTGCAAGAAAAAATTCCAAGAATAGCTAATGTGAGTATTGTGAATTTTAAGGGCATATATCTTAGGTTTTATTAGACAGATGTAATTCGCAGTCCACTTAACCTACCCTTGATGGGTTTAAGTATATGCTCATTTCAGAATTGGTCCTTTATTATTGAAATACGGACTCAAGTAGTGAAATGGTTCCTTTGTCTGCATCCATAGCAACTTTGGCACCTACAGGAATTATAAATTGCTGGGAAATATGCCCAATCATCGCGCCAGAGTAGGCAGGAATACCAAGTGGAAGTACATAATCATCTAGCACCTGATCAAGGGTCAGCGAACCATATCCTCCACCGGGCTCGCAATCAGAACACTGCCCAAAGATAAAACCTTTGATTTTGTCCAGCGTGCCATTGAGTTTTAGCGTACTCATCATGCGATCCATTTTGTAGGGATCTTCTCCTATATCTTCGATGAAAAGTACGGAATCTTTAAAATCTGGATAATAAGGTGAACCTGAAATAGCCGTCAATACAGTTAAGTTTCCACCTAGGATTTTTCCTTCTATTTTTCCGCCTTTAAGGGTTTGGATACGGTTTGATTTGACAACCAAGTCATCACTTTCGGAGTGGATATTCTCATAAGTAACCTTTTCCTGATTGAAGAATACCTTTTCAAATTGTTCCACATTAAAAGTGTTCCAGCTCCCTGAACCCATAGGGCCGTGAAAGGTTATCAATCCTGTTTGAGCCTGAATTGCACAGTGTAGAGCCGTGATGTCCGAGTAACCAAGTAGCGGTTTTGGATTTTTGGAAATAGCTTTATAATCTATCAGCGGTAAAATCCTTGCAGCTCCCGAACCACCGCGGATGCTCACGATGGCTTTCACCTCTTTATCGGCAAACATCTCATTTAAATCTCCGGCCCGCTCGGCATCTGTTCCTGCCAGATGTCCTCGGCGATTCATAAGATTATTCCCCAGCTTTACCTCGAATCCCAATGCTTCCAAAGCTTCTTTGGCATAAGTGAACTGCATTCTATCAGCTGTTGCCGCAGAGGGTGAAATCAGACCTACCATATCTCCTTTTTTTATCGCCTTCGGCAAAAGTGTTTTTGGATCATAAGCTGGGTGGGCGGAATCCCAAGAAACCAGTGGGAGAGAAACTGAAAGAAGTCCAAGGGATTTAAGGAAAGCGCGTTTTTGCATTGATAAAGAAGGTTTATTCGTAAATGTGAAAATAGGGCTTTTTTATTTTCTTAACATTTGAGTTTTGATAAAAGCCACCAAGACCACGAAGAAAGAGCAAAGAGATTTTTGAAAACTCCAGTTGATCAGGATTTGAAATCCCGAACCTCAAGACATGCTAGGTGATGATTATTTTTAATCAATATTCCCGGTGTTCACTCGCATGGGGATGCTTTCTTCTATCTGAATTCGCTGAGTCAGCGTTAGTTCTCCATATGGCTTCTCAAAATATTGCTGGGAAAGACTGAGGCGAGCTTCTGTATAGAGATTTCTTAATTTCTCATAAAGATCTCTGTAAGCGGAATTGGAGAATTTTTTGAGGCATTTATTTTTAGACAAAATAATGTCGGGTCTTCCCAAAACGCATTTTCAATGAGTTTATAGAGTTCATTTTGCCCAATTTCCTTTTTACCCCATAGCCAGTGATTAGTTGAAGTGAGTTCAATTTGTAAGAAAGGACAAGGTGCTCCCAATTTGTTTTGCTGCAAAAGGCTGTTTAGAGTTGCGGGTGTTTCTTCAAGACTTCCATATACAATTGATAGAAGTGACAAAGTCCGATAATATGGTCTGTCAAAGTCTTTTGCACTCAGGATTTGAGTTAATCCTTGAGCTATCTGATTGGTTTCAAAACCCCGGTCATCTATCTGGATTTTCTGCAAGTGTGCCTCTAGTTTGTTCGCTAGAAAAGTAGAGTCTACAAAATTGAAATCTTGCCTGCAGCTGGTTTGGTAGAAGTCTTTCGGGGAAATAGTAAGAAATGGAAGGATCATTTCCTTGGGTAAAATCGTGAAATGATCTGGAGCATTTCCAGCTAATTGGAAAAAATCAAAATATCCCTCACCTGAACTGTCGTATAGTTGTCCAGTTAGTATGAGATAATCTTCAATGGAATCAAGCTTCACTGCTAAATCAATGTCATTTTTAGCAAATGTGCTATTCATGCATTCCAGTCTCAGCATTTCTTCTTTTTCTTGCTGCGCAAATACATTTTGTAGCAAAAGTGAGCATGAAAGTGAGAGTAAGAGTTTTTTGGCTTTTTTCATCAAGGGGAGTGGTTAGCTAACCTAGGCTAGCATTCACATATCAAGCGATTGTTTAACAGATACATTCAATTCTTAAATTTAAAATTTCGTAATCTCCGATCTCCAATCTCCATTCTCCAATCCTAACTCAAATCATATCCCTTAGCATAAGCATCACTTTTTCCATTTCGCGTCGGACTTCGGAAGCTTTCCAGGGGTAATTAGAATTCATAAAGGCAAAGCAGTAATACTTACCGCTTTTTCCTTTGATGAGTCCCACCAGGCTGTGATTGTTACTCATCGTACCAGTCTTGGCGAAAATATAGGGTTGCTCAGCTTTGTAGCTATTTTCCAAAGTGCCTGCTTTTCCACTTGATGGCATAAGCTCAAAGAGTTGCTGATCTGGTACCATACGATAGATCTTTTCAAAAAGAGCAACCATTGTGCGTGGAGTAATGAGGTCATGACGGCTCAAGCCACTTCCATCCACCCATTGCGGTTCATCAGGAAGGTCAAAGAGATAGGTTTTGAGCACATATTCAATTGCCCTCTCAATATCCAGCCGCTGAAAAAGCCGATCCGAAACCATCAGCATCAGTTGCTCGGCGAGGAAGTTATCGCTCTCCAACATCATTTCTTTCAAGATCGGAAAGAGTAGTGCTCCACGCCATTCGTGATGTATTGTAGGTAAACTGTCTGGCTGGTATATCCAGTTTTTACCTGTAGCATCAGAAGCGAGATTGATAAAAAGCCCGGGAGAATAGATAAAAGGAATAAATTCCTCTTTTGCTCTGAAGTTGTTTGGGTTGTAATAGAATTTATTGCTGTGAAAATCCCGCTCCAATTCCCGGATAGTTCTTTGAGTGGGATAAACGTCTGGCTGAAAACTAGGAGGAAAGACGGTAGGTGCATTGCCTACTTTTTTCACCTGGACAAGATTGCCATAGATTGGAAGGGAAGTTCGCTCTGCTGAATAATTGTAAAAATAATCATCCCATTGCCAGCCATAGCCAAATGCCGGAGACATCATATTTGCATCCGAAAAAATGACCTGATCATAAGGTTCCAGGAATTTTCTAAAATCTGGCTGAAAAAACTTCTTGTATTTCCAGCTGGGATCACCGCTTCCCCAAATTCTAATCGTATTCCCTTCAGTGACATAGCGCAAGGTCTGTGTGCTGTCATTTAGGACTAGTAGCGAAGAAAATAGGGTAAAAAGTTTGGTAGTGGATGCAGGAATAAAGCGTTGGTGGCTGTTTTTCTCGTAAAGAACCGTCTGTGAATCCAAATCGTAAAGCATGAACCCCGTGAGGTGCCCACTGAAAAAGCTGCCGTCGCCCAGAGCCGATTCCAGCTTTATGTATTGATCCCGGGTGAGTTGGGCAAAAAGACTGGTACTTATGAATATTGTAAATAATAGGAGGGTGAGCTTTTTATGCATACTTAGTTTTTTGAAACAGCTACAAACACCAAAATCCAGCCAACAATAAATGCCAGACCGCCGAAAGGAGTAATGGCTCCCAGCCAAGTGATTCCAGTAAGGGAAAGCACATAGAGCGAACCTGAGAAAATTAAAATTCCAATTACCATCAAGATAGCCGCTGTACTGAGTTTTTTCCATTCAGGCTTTATTACAGCTAAAATACCTATGAGAAAAATGGCCAATGAATGATAGAAGTGATATTTCACAGCCGTTTCAAAAGTTTCTGCCCTGCCCGTTTCCGCAATTACTTCCTTCAATCCATGGGCTCCAAAAGCTCCGATTCCCACAGCGCATGCTCCCAGAATTGCTGCTGTTTGTATAATTTGTTTTCCGTTCATTAGTGTACTGTAATCAATTGTATTGTGGTTTTATAAAACTTCAACATTCAGCTTTCGATATTATGGGAATGATGAATGATGAAAGTCGAATAATGAATACCGAATTAATAAGAGACTAGTTAATGTCTCGATTCTTAGTGTTTGTAGAATTCAAAAAACCTCCAAATCACCTAAGCTCCATGCCCAGGGTTGCTGAAGTATATCATCTGAAGCTGCAACTTTACGTAGAGTAACCTCGGGACCGATTGACAATACGGGCATTAGCCCCATTTCAATAGGTAAATCATTATGAAACTGTAAACCTGAAAATGAAGTAAATCTAACTTTTTCATTTTTTTGAACGGTTTTCAGTCGAGCATTGAGTTGTTTTTTCTCGTTTTGACTGAAATCGGGTAATTGAAAGAAATCTACAATTCTGAGTTCTCTGCCAATTTTCCCGTTTTTGATTCTATAGATCAAAAGGTAGGTTTCTCCATCACTGATGAAGTCATAGGGAAAAAGTGGACAAGTTGCATAACGCCAGTGAATGTAGCCGGAGACAAGATTCGTTTGGATGTGGTCAGAAGCTAATTTGGTTTGTTCTATTTTCTCAATCAATTTGCTGGTACTATCCCAGTCGCTTGCTTGAGAATGACTTTTACTTTTTCCTATACTTAAATTGAAGTGCATTTTTAGGGGGAGCTTTCCCCATTTTTCCCAACCCATTTTCAAATATCCAGGTGTGCTTTGGGAATTTGGAGTATTATAGATCAGATCCACTCCTTCCTTCTTAAGTTCTTCTATAAGCGAAAGGGTTAGGCTTTTGAAAATTCCTTTACCTTGATAATCTGGGTGGATGGCCGTATCCACAGCTCTACATGATTTTATAATCTTTTTGTCCTTGATAAATTCCCATCGTAAAAATACACGAACTCCAACTATTGCTCCTTTATCCTCTGCGACTAGTACAGGTGATGGGCCAAAAGGGCTGGCTACATGCTTCCAGTTCCATAGTTCCTGAGATTTTGGGATCAAACTTTCTCCCAAAGAGGCCTTCAATAAATTGATTATTGAAGTTAAATCAGCGGAAATAGCCTTTCTAATTTGCATGGATAAAGATATAAAGATTTTTATTCGTCGCGAAGAGCACGAAGATGACACAATGATCACGGCTATTTTTTATATGGTGGGTATGAGTTTCTGATTTCTCGCTTTATTAAAATCAGGTTTTATGCATATCCATTTTTCTACCAAGAGGGATTTAAAAGCACGATAAGATATGGTAAACTCTAAAATTAAGGTCAAGGCCACTTCGGTCTCCCGATAGCCATCGGGACGTCCTCGGTCTTCCATCCACCAAGCAAAGAAAATAGCATCACTGGCATTATTGCGGATATACATAAATTCAAGTTTTAATTCATAGACCATAGTGACAAGATTTAGTGTGTTCACTTTAATATTGAGTTTGAAAGTTGAACATTGACAATTGTGTATTGCTATTTCTGGGTTCTAATCTCAAACTTCTCCCTTCTCCTCAACTATTTTTATATATTTGACCCAAGCTAAATTTATGCTTCTAGAATGAAGAAAATCCTGTTAATCGCCAGTTTTGTGATTTTTGCTACCAGTTGTATCAGTAATAAGCGAATCACTTATCTGCAAAATCTCCCTGATAATACTCCTATAGAACTAGACGAATTCATCCCTTTTGCAGAAGTTGATTACAAGTACGTATTGCAACCTTTTGATATAGTAGAGATTGATTTTGCCACTTCCGATGCTGAGCTGATTGAAGCTTTCTCTTTCCAAAATTCGCAAAGTATCGGCGGAATGGGAGGTAGCGGCGGTGGAGGTGGAGGTGGAGGTTCCGACCCCTTGTATTTCCGAGGATATTCTATAGACCAAGAAGGCAATGTTGAGGTGCCAAAACTTGGTAAAATAAAAATCTCAGGACTCACTGAGGAAGAAGCTAAGGAAAAGGTACAGGTTGAGATTAATAAATTTTTCAAAGAAGAAATTTATGTCAAATTGAGAATCGCAGGTATAAGATATACTACGCTTGGAGAGTTTAACTCTGTAGGAGTCAATATTATATATAAGAATCGCGCAACTATTTTTGATGCCTTAGCTAACTCAGGGGAGACAACACTTTTGGGTAAGAAAAACAAGCTTTTTATCATACGACAATACGATGGGGGTACTAAAATTCACCAGATCAATTTAAATGATAGAGCATTATTGGCTAGTCCCTTTTATTTCATCCAACCCAATGATATCCTGTATATAGAGCCGATGAATATCAGGCAATTTGGAAATGCCGATAATTTAACTGCTTCCCTTGCTCTTTTTGCTGGTTTGCTAGCTTCTACGCTGTTAATTATTAATTTGGTAACGCGGAACTAGTTGATATGGAGAAGTTAGACTTAAGTCAGTTAGACAACGAAGAGAAGGCACTGGAGATCAGATACGTAATCGCCAAGTACATTCGCTATTGGCCTTGGTATGCTCTTTTTATCATCGTGTTTTTAATTGGGACGTTCCTATTTCATCGCTATACAGTAGATGAATATGAGGTGTCGGGATCTATGATGATTAAGACAAATACTTCTCCTGAAGCGCGGATTCTCGATAGATCAAACATTTTTTCTACCGGACTTAATCTTGAGAATGATATTCTCCGATTGAAATCAAAGGGCTTAGCAAGTGAGGCTTTGAAGAAACTGCACTTTGATGTGGAGTACTATGCTAAGACTAATATCAAAGCAATAGAACTTTATGATCGATCACCGATTCGAATCGAGGTGGATTGGAGTCATTTCCAAATATCGGAGGTACCTATACAGTTGGAGATACTTTCTGAAAAGACCTTCAAATTAGCGAAAGAAGAATCAGGAATTATGGATTTTAATTCTGCGATGGCTGCTGGAGATGAATCCATTTATAATAAGACCTACACTTTCGGAGAAGAAATTCAGACTACCAAATCAAAGTTTATAGTTCACTTAGTAAACCCTGGTAGAACTAATGAGAAGTTGGTATTTAAACTGAGAAATCCCAGCTCACTAGAAGATACCTATGCAAGATCAATTCAAGTGAGTTTGCAAAATGAATACAGCTCTGTGCTTCGATTAAGCACTACCACTAAGGTTGTAGAAAAAGGAAGAGATTATATCAATGCCTTGATGGAGGCATATATTGATTATGATCTGAAGGAAAAAAATAAAATACAGGAGAATACCTTAGCCTTTATTGAGGAGCAATTAGGGTTCTTGGAAGACTCTCTCCAGCAAAAAGAGAGGGAATTGCAGGATTTTAAAGTTGAAAACAAGCTGCTGGATGTCTCCGCTGAATTCTCCAACATACTGGGGAAAATGAACACTCTCGACGAGATGGGTGCAGAGATTGATTACCAGTTAGAATATTTCGAGCAAATACGTTCCTATATGGAACAAAAGAGCAAAGATTTTTCTGATGTAATTGCTCCCTCTGTCATAGGAGTTCCCGATCCTTTATTAAATGGTTTGATTCAAACACTAGTAACACTTTCTCAAGAGAGAAGGAAATTACTCGCTACTGTAAATGAGAATCACCCAGAGGTGCTGAAAATTGATGTGCAAATGGAGAAAGTGCAAGATGCACTTTTTGAAAATGTGGTCAATTTGATTGAAAATACTAAGCAGAAAAGGAGTAGTATCCAACGTGATATCCGTTTTTATGATGCTGAGTTCTCTACTCTGCCAGAGTCAGAATCAGAATATTCCGGGATTTTCCGAGAGTTCAAATTAAGAGAGTCGCTTTATACTTATTTATTGGAAAAGCGTGCTGAAGCAGGTATTGCCATGGCTTCCAATGTCTCTGATAATGCCATATTGGATGCTGCTCGAAAGGGAACTTTGATCTTTCCTAAGAAGCAGCAGAATTATGGATTGGCGATCGTTCTGGGATTCTTATTGCCTTTTGGGTTTGTAGTTGTTAGAGATATTTTTGATGATACGATTAAGGATCAGCGTGATTTGAAGAAGCATTTCATGATTCCACAATTGGGTATTGTAGGATTTAGTCAAAAGGATACTAATAAAGTGGTTTTGGATTTTCCTAAATCTGCAGTGGCAGAGTCTTTTAGATCACTTCGCTCAGCTATTACTTATTTGGCAAGTGGGAAAAACACCAAGAAAATCTTAGTGACCTCATCAGTTTCTGGAGAAGGGAAGACGTTTACTTCTTTAAATCTTGCATCCGCTATGGCTTTAGGTTCAAAAAAGACAGTGGTGGTAGGGGGTGACCTAAGAAGGCCAAAACTAGCCACCTATTTTGGACAATCCGATCGGGTTGGCTTATCTACTTATTTAATAGGAAAAGTGGAAGCAGAGGAAATAATTATACCTACCGAACATGAAAACCTATGGTTTGTACCTTCAGGTGTAATACCTCCAAATCCAGCTGAATTACTTCAGACGCCAAGGTTGACTGAGTTTTTGGATTACCTGGAATCACAGTTTGACGTTGTGATTTTTGATACTCCGCCTATGGGTTTGGTGTCTGAAACTATTGACTTGATGAGGTTATTTGATATCAATCTGTACGTAGTGAGACAGAACTATACGGTCAAGGATCACCTGGTGATGATTAATGATCTTTTCAACAACAAGCAAGTAAAGAATGTATATGGGGTTTTCAATGGAATTATCAATTCAGGATACCATTATGAAGGCTATAATTATGGCTATGGAAATACCTATCTGTATTCCCAAAACAATAAGTACATGTACAATTACTACGGCGATGATCTAGAGTCTAAGAAGAAGAAAATCAAGAAAAGTCAGACTGGTATTTTCCAAAAGCTCAGAAAAGCATTTAAAGTGAAGTAGAAGGTTTGATGGCGTTTGCACTACACAATCCTAATCCGAAATCGAGCATGTCGAAGAACGACACACAGTGGAATGATTATTTGCCTTGTGAGATTCCATCCCGTCTCCTTTGTCACGGGACAGGTTATGGCCTTTAAAATCAAATTATAATCATATGAAATCGAGCATGTCGTAGGCGACACACAGAGGGATGATTATCCTCCAAGCGAGATTCCATGTGACCATTAGAAAACAATTATAAACACATGAAATTCCCAATTAAGATATGCCCAAAACTGCAGCATTAATTCCTGCCAGATATGCATCTACAAGATTACCATCCAAGCTTGTTCAAGATTTAGGAGGTAAGTCAGTCATTCAGCGTACCTACCTAAGTACTGTTGATGCTGGATTTTTCGATGAAGTTTGGGTGGTAACTGATCATCCGGAGATAAAACAACAGATTGAAGAAATAGGAGGGAAAGTCTTTGTAAGCCAAAAAGAACATCAAAGTGGCTCAGATAGAATTGCTGAGGCTTTAGATATTATACATGCGGCAATTATCGTAAATGTACAGGGAGATGAACCATTTCAGGACAGAAAATCCCTAATAGATCTTGTGGAAGTTTTTCAAGACCCTAGAGTTGATGTAGCATCGTTGAAAACCAGGATTACTTTTGATGAAGCAGAAAACCCCAACCTAGTTAAAGTTGTAGTAGATCTTTGGGGAGATGCGCTTTTCTTTTCTAGATCAATTATTCCATTTAATAGAGAGAAATTAAAGGAAGTAGCTTATTGGAAGCATGTTGGTATTTATGCCTACAGAAGAGAAGTGCTGCAAGCGTTTACTCATTTACCTAAAAGTGAGCTGGAATCAATAGAAATGCTCGAGCAACTAAGACTTCTGGAAAATGGGTATAGAATACGTATGGTGGAAACAGTCCATCAGACAGTGGCAATAGACACCGCAGAAGATCTCGAAAAAGCCAGAAAATTACTATAAAGTGCTGATTTCGAAGTTTACTCCAACGAAAGCCACTTTAATTAAATCGAGCATGACGGATGCGACACACGGTGAAACGATTAGTAAATATGCGAGATTCCATAGCCTGCCCCGATACACAGGGGGATGATTATTTCTCAGCATACACCGCATCAGCAGATTTGCTTGTTGTTAGGGCGTGCTGGGGTGACGCAGCAGCGAGCCAGGCGGCTGGACTGCGGGGTGAAGCTTTGCTGGCGTCTTGCCTTTTGGTTCTTTTGTGCCAAGACAAAAGAACAAAGAAATCGAGCATGATTAAAAGCGTCCCACACTGGGATGATTATAATGCACGCGAGATTCCATAAGACCATTGAAAATCAATTATAAACAGATGAAATCATTTATGGACTTTTATCAAAGTGTTAAAAAAAGACACTATTTAAGGTTAAATGTTTAAGTTTGCGCAGATTTTGATAGAGATAATTAAAAATATACATATGAAGAACATGTCTAAGGGATTAATTTTATCCCTTGCTTTCCTATTAGTATTTGGCTGTATTCCAAATGAGAAGATCATTTACCTTCAAAATTTAGAGAATAATACGCCTATTGAAGACGGTGAGTTAATTACCTATGAAATCCCTGAATACAAGCTTCAGTTCAATGACATCATAGATGTGAATATTCAGACCATAGAAGATATGATGCAGTTTGGCTTTAATAATAAATCTTCTCAGGTTAATGGTCAAATGGGTAATGTATCTGCTCAAAGTGGGGGAGATATTTATTATATGACAGGTTATTCAGTAGATCAGAAGGGCAATATCAGGCTGCCTATAATTGGAGATGTACAAGTGAAGGATAAGACGCTTGAAGAGGCTCGAATGGATATAGAATTGAAACTGCGGGATTATGTTAAGTCCGAGCTATATGTCAAGGTAAAGTTGGGAGGGATTCGTTACGCTGCCTTAGGAGAATTTCGCCGCCCTGGGAAATTTGTGGTGCTTCAAGATAGGATGACAATTTTTGAAGCAATAGCCAATGCAGGTGATTTGACTGCTGTCGCTAAGCGTGACGAGATACTTTTGATTCGACAATATCCTGAAGGAACAAAGCTACATAGAATCAACTTAATTGATAGACAAGTAGTTGAATCTCCGTTTTACTTTATTCAGCCGAATGATCAGTTGTATGCAGAACCAATGAAAGTGAGAGAAATAGGAGCTGGAGAAAATGCAGCCCAATCTTTAACATTGGTGATTTCAGCAATTACTGCACTGGCTTTAATATTGAATTTAATCAAATAAGATTTTATGTACCCGAATACTCCCAATCCTTCAAATCCAGGGCAGAATCCATTTATGGTGCAGAAGGAAGATGAAATTGATCTTAAAGTTTTGCTATTTAATTACCTGCAATATTGGGTTCTAATACTTGCATGCATGTTTGTTGGGGTTGTAGCAGCCTTTTTATTTAATAGGTACGCAACAAATATTTATAAGGTAGAATCAAGTGTACTCGTTGTAGATGATAAGCCTAGCTTAGGTACTGATTTATTTGAATCGTCCGGGTTAGGAATGCTTCAAGGTAAAAGTAATATTGAAAATGAAATTGGAATATTGAAGTCATTTTCACTAGCTGAAGAGGCCGTAACAGAGCTCAATCTCAATGTCCAATATTACAAAGAAGGATTTGTATCTACTTCTCAGATTTATGATAAAGTACCGGTTTTAGTTTCGGTGGATTGGAAAAAAGCACAACTTGTAGGAGGGAGATTTAAAATTGAAGTGATCAATGAGGAGTCCTTCGAACTAAGTATTGAGGATGATGAATTCAGAATTTATAATCCCTTAGATCCGTATTATAAGCTTCTGCCAGAGGAAGATATAGTATTACAGAAATCAATTTACAACTTCGGTCAAGAGATCGTTGGGGCGGATTTTTCGTTTAAAATCAATCAAATTTCATCTCTTCCTGGAGATATAATCCAGTTTAATTTGGTTGATACGCCCACCATGGCATTGAAATACAAGGAAGAGCTGTCGGTGACACCTTTAAATAAGCAAGCGTCTATTCTTTCCCTTAGTTTAGAGACTCCCGTAAGAAGATTAGGAGAGGATTACATTGATAAATTAATGGAGGTGTACCTTAAGCGGGAATTGAGTGAAAAAAACCGAGCATCTGAAAATACGGTAAGGTTCATTGAAGCACAACTTTCAGGGATTTCAGATTCCTTGCGTTTATCAGAAAATAAACTTCAAAAATATAGAACTGAGAATAAAGTATTTAATCTGTCCGAAGAGGGTTCTGTGATTTTTGAAAGGCTTCAGGTATTAGAACAGCAGCTGGCTCAGACTGAGCTGAATTTGAAGTATTATGAGACGCTTCGGGATTATGTGGCCAACAATGTAGCAGGAGATATTGTAGCACCTTCTATAGTAGGAATTACCGATCCCTTATTGAATTCCTTGGTTGAGTCCATGAGCGAAGCACAGGCAGAGCGAATTAGGTTGACTTCTAATTTTACAGACCAAGCCCCTGCCGTTCGTGAAAATGAAATAAGACTTCAAAATACCAAAAAGGCTCTTCAAGAGAATGTAAATTCTGGAATTACCAATACCAGAAATGCAATAGCTGATCTTAAGAACCAGATTAGAATGAGCGAACAGGATGTGAATTCCCTTCCCGAAACTGAGAGAAACCTGTTGGGGTATCAGCGTCAATTCACAATCAACGAAAACATCTACATCTACTTGCTACAGAAAAAGGCAGAGGCGGAGATAACCAAGGCTGCTAATATGCCAAAAAACAGTATCCTAGATTTGGCAAAAGCAGGCCAATCACCAGTTGCTCCAAAGAGATCATTGAATCTATTAATAGGCTTAATCTTAGGACTGATACTGCCAATAGGTTTTATTACAATCAAGGATTTCTTGAATACAAAGATAGAAGACCCTAAAGAGCTTGAAAGTCAAATCAAGGTGCCGCTAATTGGTATGATTGGAAGAAACACTTCTGAAGATGCCATTCCGGTAATGAATAACCCGAGATCATCTGTGACTGAGTCTTTCCGATCCTTAAGAGCAGATATGACTTATTTAAGTCCACATAGAGATAATTTGACTATACTTTTCACCTCTTCTATATCCGGAGAAGGTAAAACCTTTGTGTCAATTAATGTGGCCTCAGTCTATGCACTGATGGGCAAGAAAACTCTCCTTATTGGATTGGATCTTAGAAAGCCGAAGATTGCAGAAGACTTTGGTTTGGTAAATGATAAGGGCATGAGTACTTGCCTAAGTTCAAATACTCCTTGGCAGGATGTAGTGAAACCTTCCGGACACAAAGATATGGATGTAATCCTATCTGGGCCTATTCCTCCAAACCCTGCGGAATTACTTTTGCAGGATAAATTTGGGCAGATAATAAAGGAATTGAAGCAAGCTTATGACGTAGTTATTTTTGACTGTCCTCCTGTAGGACTTGTCTCTGAGACTAAAGAGCTTTTTCCCTTTGCTGATATAAGTTTCTTTGTATTCCGTCAGGGCTATTCTATGAAAGGTAATACTCAGATATTGAATAATCTTGTTGAGAAAGGCGGTGTAACTAAGATATACGGCATATTAAATGATGTCCATATAGACAAAGGCTATGGTTATGGGTACGGATATGGATACGGTTATGGTTACGGCGATAATTCTTACGGTTACCACGAAGAGGTGCAGTTGCCTTGGTGGAAGAGGGCGTTAAGGATGAAGTAGGCTTATAACTGATGATTATTTAAAAAATCGCAGATGAAAGTTTGCGATTTTTTTTGCTCCATGTGATCCATGTTATCCTGCTTCTCCAGAAGCAGGATCAATAGTCTTTCATCCCTATTTGTGAAGGCTTAATTGAGACTGTTTTTCCTGAACGCCGCGTGCGCGCCCCCGTGAGTGTCCCACTCACGGAAGAAGGTTCGTTGTAGATGGATTGTTAGGACTCGCTTGCCTCCCGTAAGAATGGCCTATGTTCTAGTGTTATCCTGCTTCTCCAGAAGCTGGATTTAACAAAGCTCCCGTGAAAGCCTTCGTGAGCTTCACTCTAGGAAGAGGGACGATATAGATCAATTTTTAGGGCAAACTTATCAAATGAAAACCGCGTGTGCGCCCCCGTGAGTGTCTCACTCACGAAAGTGGTGTTCTCCAAAAATTGAGAGTCAGACTTATTTCACAATCCTCCTAGGAATGGCAGCTGGAAGGCGGCTGAGCATTTCATTGTTAAGCAGCTGGGTAACTTGTGAAAATGAGCTTATATTGATCGTATTGTTATTTTGTCGCCCCACGAGCACCACCTCATCACCTACCTGCACATCAGATAGATGTGAGACATCAACCATAAAAAGATTCATATTAATCAGACCTACAATCTGTACTTTTTTTCCTTTAATAAGCACATGGCCAATGTTAGATTGTGCACGGGGATATCCATTAGAATAACCTAGCGGCATGACGGCTACCTTCATACCTTGCGATGCTTGATAGGATGTTCCATACCCGATAAATTCTCCCGCATCGACATCCCGCACGTCCATCACATCAGTTTTCCAAGTAAATATCCTCTTGAGCGCTCCATCCGATTGCTTTCCAATTTCCTGTAAATGCATGTAATAAATGTCTGGGCTTGGCCAAAACCCATATTGTGCCACTCCAATTCTTACCATATCATAAACGGTGTCTTTGTAAGCCAAAGCAGCAGCAGAGCAAGCGATGTGTCGAATCTCCGGCATGATGTTCTTTCGCTTGCAATGCTTTAAGAAATTTTTATATCGCTCATGCTGCATAGTGATTTTAAACTGATTCGAAAAATTCTCTGCTCCACCAAAATGCGTACAAAGACCTTTGAATGCTATGTCTTCAGCGTGCTTCTTTAAAAAATTTAGTGTTACAGTGAATTCACCTTTGCTTAGTCCCGTTCGGTTGGCACCAGTTTCTACTTCAATGTGAACTTGTGCCTTTCTACCTAGTTTTTTCGCCGATTCAAGAACTAGCGGTAACCTCCCATAATTGAATACATAAAATTCAATACCGTTTCTAACAGCCCAATCAATATCCTCATCATAAAGAATACCCATGATCATTACATCACTATTAGCAGACTTCGCCTCCAACACTTCCTCGGCTTCGAATGCTGATGCTGTTGCAAAATGTCTTACTCCGGCCTTTTCTGCCATCTTCACAAATTCGCGAATGCCATGACCATACGCATTAGCTTTTACAACAGAAGATATTTTTACCCCTTCACCGACTTTCTTTTTAATGAAATTAATATTATTCGTAAGCGAGGATTGACTCAATTCTATTCTCGACGAATGTCTTACCATAGTTTAGTTTGTTGATTCCAGATATAAGATTTACCCCAACTCTCTCTTGCCAACTTCTCTACGTTGTTTAGCTCCTCAGTTGGAACTTCGTTGATCCTAGTTGTAACATCCAAAGGACTGTAATGAAAAGCATAAACTCTTGCCGCAAACTGGTAAAATGGGAGCGAGGATTCACCTTGCTTTTCACCATTGCCGTGCACTGAGGGCATTATATCCTGACCCCAGTCCTGACGGCCTTCATTGTTTGGATTTAGAAAATAGGCCCGCACTTCCCCTGATGGACTTTCTTCCACTCTCAATAGCGAAACAGCATGAAAACCGATCATGTCACCTTTATTACTCGTGATGAAAATACCCACAGGATTTGGATACACCATGTGTTGGTTTCCGTTGAAAACAGGGTGAAAAGCCGCATAAAAGATGCGCTCATAACCTTGAAAGTCCATGATGGAATTGCTCATATAATCGTAACAGGAGGCAAACCCCACTTGAATCCATTGACCATACATGGCAGGATTGACCCATTTATGGGGATCATCTAAGCGGCCGGTGGAAAGCCTCATCATCTCATTATAGATTTTGTCCAAATGAGGCACCAAAACGACTGACACCACATCTAGATTATAATCTAGTTGATCGACCAGCCCTTTTATTAAATTATTGGAAGTAAGGTTTTGGTTTTCAAAACGCATGATCAAANAACGACTGACACCACATCTAGATTATAATCTAGTTGATCGACCAGCCCTTTTATTAAATTATTGGAAGTAAGGTTTTGGTTTTCAAAACGCATGATCAAATTATTCTGAGTAGATACAGTAATGATCATGTCGATTAATTTGGCAGGAGAGTGTTGACTCCACATGCTGATCCCCCTTGCTGATTGGCAGGTTGGATTGTTTCCCTGACCGACACCAAGTGGTTGACCCAAAACTTTGATTGTTCCCCCGATCAAATACTGCAAGGCTGTTATTTCAGCATCGCGGTCAATCAGGGATTTTAAAATCCTTTTCTCGACCTGTGAATTAATCTTGATTTTACGTAAGTTTTCCAATCCCACACGTACCGGTCTTCTGGAAAACAAATTCTTACCAAGCATCCTGGCAAGCCCATAGATACATTGACAATTATCCCAGCTCACTGTTTCGATAATCAACAAGGAAACCAACTCATGATATTTTTCCCATTCAGCAATCCCCCGATCATTAAGATCAAGACAGATTGGAACAAGATTTGGATTTTCGGAAACTATATGTTTCAACAGTATAGCATGATACCCACTGACTAGACCTGTAGCATTCATGTATTCACCCATTTCATGCGCTTCTGAAGCCAAGGTGGTTTCATTCGCCTCTAGAACAAACTGACGATATGCCTCCTTTCCTTCATTATCTTTTGCACCCTGAGAAGGGGCATGCAGTGCATTGATGTAAACACGAATAGCACGGTCTTTTTCCGAATCACCGGAGGTGTCAAACCTTCGCCGTACCAGACTAATCAATTCCCTAGCCTTATGAGTACGAATGGGCCGCTGCTCGCAAACCATTCGTACTTCTTCGACCAACTTATCGTAAACCCCCTCTAGGTCCATTTCAGACATGATAAAGCCAAAAAGGTTGAATGCCTTTTTTAACTCCCTTTCAGACATTTGAACCCTAGTCTCCTCATTTGGCTCCCTGAGGGCAAATTCTAAATTATGTACAATCACCTCTTCCATATAACGCTGGGCATCTTCTGCAGAGAGTGCTGCATGAACATCCTCTCCTTTCGCATATCGCAACATCCGAAGCTCGGAAAGTGTCTCAAAACTGGAAGACGGGTGTCCATATTTAAGCGTACCCTTGACCAAAAAAGGAATAAGCTTGTCTGGTTCACTCCAAGAAGTGCCTTTGAAAAAATCAGCGCGATCGAGCTCTGCGCTTTTACTATATAGATGAGCAAGCCCACTTCTGGTTAGGCTTAAGATATCGATGTGACTGGCTAATTTGTTGGCTTTTTCCTGCTTGGTAAGCGCTCCGGAGTCGATGAACTCCTGAAGACTTTGGTCAAAATTACTAAATACCTTATCGGTTGTTAACTCCATGTATTGCGTCTAAAATTTATACGTAAAACTCTTCCTCTTCATAATGCTTCAGCAACTCAGTCATACGATCTGGATCTTCTCCCCGGAAGTTGATAGTACCGAAATGATTTCCAAATCCATCCCTATCAGCGCTAAGCTTCTGACCTTCGTATGGCGCAATAAGTGTATGCTCTACAAAGTATGGCTCATTATTGAGCGATTCGGGAATTTCAAGCTTTGAGAATTGACGCTTGCGAGGATAAATCATTACGTTGCCATGATAGTTTTTAGGCTTGAAGTCCTTTGCAGGAAAGATTGCATCAAGTTCCTCTTCTGTTGCATTGGGATCATGTGAGATCACAAAAGCAGCCAGCGCATCAAATTCATAGGACTTGGAACAAAGCTCTAAAATATGTCCACCCGGAATTCTGCAGGCGGTTTCTCCGAAGTTAAGCTCATCTTTTTCTGTAAGGAACCACTCTGGGTGCACCATACCATACTCTATTCCAAATATGTCCACCATCTTCTGTACTTCCTTATGGATTAAGTCACGCTTGCTTTCCAGGTATCTTCCTTCAGGAATGAAATTGGAATAGCCCAACTTGACATATTCTGTAATATTCAGGAATCTTATCTTCCCTTTATTAATGAAAGCTTCGCAAGAAAATTCACGCCCAGGTAAATGACTCTCTGCCAAACATGGGAAATCACTATCCTCGCATTTTTCATCAACATCACTCATGGAGCGAAGCAATCTGTGGCCTACTGTACCGGCAGATGCGAATGGTTTGATATGCACCCAGCTATCTTCTTCGCCGTCCAACTGAAGGTTAGCTTGATTTAATCTCTTCATAAAAGCTTTTACACCTTCCTTGTTAAAGACTTCCTCAAATAGCCCTACGCGTAAACCACCAATTAGAGCTTTACGCTTCATCATGGCTTTATTTCTGAATAAAAAAGCTCTATTCAGTACACGCGGATCACCACGATAGATAGAATTCAGTGCTCCAGCCCATTCTACAGTTTCTTCGTAAAGTGGCACTGCTACATCCACCTCATAAGACTTCAGCTTTTCGAATAAGTCAATCGAGTTTGAAGTATCACTCCATTCGTCCAGTGGGTAAGACACGAAAGGAATATTATTTTCATTTGCGTACGGTTCAAAATCTGCAAAGGAAACTACCACAAAGGGTCTCCCGGTTTTTTGCATACTTTCTATTACAGGCAGACTCCAACCTATTAATGCGAAACATTTAGCCATTATAAAATTTAGTTTTTGGATTAAAAATTTATTAAAATCTGATGCCAGGAATAACAAGTGATATGTTAGAGAGAAATAGACAGAACTGTCAAATAGATCGTGGCATCATCTATACAAGGGTACCTATCCGAAGTTCGTTCCATAAAGTTTCAATTGCTTAGTTGAATGCAGTAGTTTCTTAGAATAATAGAAATTAAGACCAGATTTTGGCCATATCCTTTCGATTCTCATTTTTTCTTCCCACTAATATTGGGTGTCAGCATCTATTAAACAGATCAATTAATTAAAGAAGGGAAGATATTCTCTCCGGTTTTTTGTGGGTTTATAAATAGTCACCTTCTCCATATTTCGCCGCCGTTCGTGTCATCACGCACGGCTAGATTGCCTTAATTATATCTGGTTCAAGTCTTCGGACTTGGACACAACGTAATGCAGTCTTGACTGCCTAAACTGGGCAGTACTGATTTAGCTAATAGCCAATTGTTTAAGAGCCCTGGAAAGCTGATTTCGGAGGACGGGCCGTATAGAAATCTTTCGGTGAAAGATTTTAGGGCTGGGCCAGATTGCAGGGGTGACTTTTGGATACTTTTGGCCTCAAAAGTATCAGAGAAACAGACTTCACCTCATCCATTCAGGCCAAATGGGAAATTGTCGGCAATTGACCTACGCTTAACCCCTTTCCATCCCTACGGTAGGCAGGCCTCCTCCTGCGTTTACTCTCTTATCCCACATTATCTGTAGACGGGAGGCAATGGCCTTTTATATCTTTTTTCACTATAAATCTGCCATGCCTACGGCATTGCTACTTTTCTACCGGCACTGCATTAATGATGATACTCACGGATGCACGTAACTAATTGATCTTCCCTTACTATCCCCTATGCAACAGACTACGAATTAGCACCTTGGTTAAGTTTAAGGGTGCGGAGGAGGTCGCAGCAGCGAGCCAGACGGCTGGCATGCGGGGAGAAGTCCTGATTGCTATGCGGGACTGCGACTTGGCTTGGTCCAAAAGGACAGAAGAAAATAACTTTAGTCCGCGAAGGCTTATCAATGGTCACCTTCTTCATATTGGGACAACGTTCGTTTCATCAATCGCTTCCGCCACCATTCGGGTTACGGTTGCAAAGTTCTCCCAACCCCAACAATTCCTTCTCCTTATACCAAAAAAACCAGTTTTTTATCATACCCCTTTCCGTTCATCGATAGATAATATCATTTAGTCTATAGTTAAGCCTTGCTAGACCTTCCCATTTTATTTGCCATTTCTTTCTTCCTGATATTTGAAAGAATAATGGGAATGAAAGTTTATTAATTAAGCAATATGCCCTGAAGAACTTTGAAATCTTAAAAGGAGAATTAGTTGTTTAACACCCTGTTTTGCCCTATCTCCCTTACCAGTTTAATCGAAAAGATATGACTAATGAAAATGACTTGGATGATGTGAATGTGTCCCTTATCGGCACAGTCAGTAAAGATCAAATCATTGACAGTTATGAATTGATCCGACGGATCACGATTGAACTGGTAGGGCAAAACAAATTTGTTATTGATATTGAGAATACTTTGCCTTTTATCAATGGAAACCCCGATCTGCTAGAGGTCGTTTTCCGGGATTTTTTTAAAGCGGCAATCAAACAGCATAAAGGCAAGAAGGAAAAATTAAATATTGCGCACATCAAAGATCCCAATTCTTGGATCTTCGTCTACTCCACCGATGGTCAAAATGTAACTATAAATCGGGATAAAGAATCAGGCTTAGTAGATTCGGGACACTGCTTCGCATTGATCATATGTAAAAAAAATTCCAAATTGCCGAAAAGCCATTAGTCAATTTTATAGACATTGAAAAGAAAATAAATTTTTTTAACCTCTAAAAATATGATCTTTAAATCATGATTAATGTATTTCTGATATTATACCGTTTTTGAAACTAACTTAAAATTGTTTTAAGAGAAAAGGAAGGAACTTATATATGACAAAGAAATCCTTGAAATCATAACTAAATTCCTTAAATTTCTACAAGAATGTAAGGGTTAGTTTATGAATTGTTTAATCGTTGACGACGAAAGTGTATCTAGGGAAATTTTAACTTTAATGTGTCAAAAAGATCCCAACTTAATTTTAGTCGATAGTTTCTCGAATGCTATCGATGCATTCAGATTTTTGAACAAAGAGGAAGTGGATCTGATTTTCGTGGATGTCCATATGCCAGATTTCACAGGATTTGAATTTGTCCAAACCCTCAAAAATCCTCCATTCATAATAATCACTTCATCAGATAAAGAATCTGCTTTAAAAGCGTTTGATTATGAGTCCATTATTGATTTCTTAAAAAAACCCATTGATCAAGAGAGGTTCAAAAAAGCAGTTCTCAAGGCAAAGAAATTAATGAAAGGGAATCAAGTTGCCGATACTGATACTCCTACTGAAAAGATTCAGGAACATTTCTTCATCAATGTTGACAAGCGATTGATTAAGATTAATGCAATGGACGTTAATTTTATAGAAGCAAAAGGAGATTATATTGATATCAATACAGAAAAAGAAACTTTCCGGGTTCACACAACTCTTACAAGAGTTTTCGAAAAATTACCTAAGGATATCTTCTTTCAAGTTCACAGATCCTTCATTATTAATCTGACTAAAATCATTGATATTCAGGATAATACTATTTTGATTCAAAAATCTATAATTCCAATCGGCCGTTCCAAAAGGGCGGATTTAATGAAAAGCATCAATTTGATTGATTAATTGACACTTTTCAATTTTAGTTGTCTATCAGGTCCAGCAGCATGCGGATTTCTGCTCTGACTTCTTTCAACAGCTTTTTCATATTTTTTTTATGAAAGCTTTCTGATAGTTCAAAGTCACTGCCCATTTTTGCTAAAATTTCCATGCCAGATGAGATGGCAATTCCATAAAGTTTATGTCCTACTTCTTGGACTAAGGCTAAATTTTGATCCTCAATTGCATCTTCCAGTTCAATTAAAGTGTCTCGCAATTCTACTTTGACTATACCGATAATTCTTTTTAACGCGACGCTGTCACCATTTGTGTAATCCTTTAATTTCTGTTCGTCATAATGTGCTGGATCAACCTCCTTTTTAACGAGTATTTTTTCCTCCAGGCTTTCTGGGTCCTCAAAAAGCCAATTTTTAAAAACTTCTAGTATGGTTTTTTCAAGCACTGGTTTCACAACATAATCATTCATACCAGCTGCCAGACACTTCTCTTTTTCCCCTTTTACATTACCTGCAGTCAAAGCTATAATAGGTACATCTTTGCAACTTTTTAATTTTCGAATTCTTTGTGATGCTTCATATCCATTCATTATAGGCATCTGAATATCCATAATAATGATGTCCGGAACTTGGATGAGACAATAGTCAACAGCCTCTGTTCCATTTTTTGCTTTTAATATAAATGCATTGGGAGCAATTTTATTTATAATGGTTTCAACCAACAACCTATTGATCAAATTATCCTCTGCCACTAAAACGGTATATTCTTTTGCAGTTTCATTGGATTGAACTTGAATTTCACTGACTTTATCACCGTTGATTTCATGTAATCTTGAAAGGGCATGATATAACTCATGAAGCTTTAGGGGTTTTATCAAGCGGTGTTTTACTCCCAGTAAGTCACATTCCAGTTTGATTTTTTGATCGTCTGAAGAACTATGTAACAGAAGGATGGGCATTTCCTCTTGTTTATCGGTGAAAATCTCTCTGATTTTACGGATCGCTTCTATGCCATTCATGTAGGGCATATTATAGTCCATCAGTATCACATCAAACTTTTCCCCTTTGATTAGAACCTGAAGTGCATCTAAACCATTAGTAGCCTCCTCGGTATGGATATTTTTCAACAACAACATCTGCTTTACTATCAAACGGTTGTTGTCATTGTCATCGACAATCAAAACTTTTTTGATTTCTGAAGCATCTACCCATGCTATTTCTTCACCTTCTTCCACCTGAACAGTGATGTCAAAAAAGAAAGTACTTCCCTTTCCTACTTTCGACTTTAATTGGAGCCTGCTATTCATCAGGCGCAAAAGCCTATTCGAGATAGTTAAGCCTAATCCCGTCCCTCCATATTTTTTAGTAGTAGAACTGTCTTCCTGAGCGAAAGCTTCAAATATTTTAGATTGCTTTTCTGTTTTTATACCGATCCCAGTGTCCCTTACTGAGAATCTGATGGTATTATAGTCTCCCTTGGAATTTAAATTTTCGATTTTTAGCTCGATTTCTCCCTTTTCAGTGAATTTTCCAGCATTGCCCAAAAGATTGACCAAAATCTGCTTCAATCTCACAGCATCCGCATAAATAAATCTTGGCAAATCATTTTCAATATTCAAAAGCATTTCCAGGCCCTTATTCTGAATCTGATAGGTAATGATATCAGTGGCCTGAGAGGACATTTCAAAGAGATCACATTTATCGATGTCCAGTTCCAATTTTCCAGCTTCAATTTTGGAGAAATCCAAAATGTCGTTGATAATACTCAATAGGGCATTGGCAGATTGATTGACAATGGAAAGGTATTGATGCTGAGTCTCATTTAGTTTGGTCTTTAATACCAAATCAGTAAAACCAATGACCCCATTCAGCGGTGTCCTGATTTCATGGCTCATGTTGGCCAAGAACTCCGACTTCGCTTTATTCGCTTTCTCCGCAGCCACTTTGGCAAGTGTTAATTCTTCGCGCTGGGCGATCAAAGGAGAAATGTTTTGGGTAAATACCATCATGCCGCCTACTTTTCCGTCATACAGATACCAAGGGCGCATTTCCCAGGCGATAAACCTAGGTTCAATTTCACCGGGAAATAAGATCTTTTCTTCTTTATTGCTGAGAGCTTCCCCATTGAGAACCCGATTATAATTCGAAATCCTTTCCTCATTCATAAGTTTTTTGAAGAGATCATAGTGAGATTTTCCGATTACCTCTTCCGCACTATAATTATATTCTTCCTCCCAGCGGTTACTGACAGCAATATAATTCATCTCATTATCCATCATGGCGACCGCTGCCGGAGTATGCCGCACAAAAGCAGAGAGCCTGCTTTTTTCATTGATGAGGGCAATTTCAATATTTCTTTTTTCAGTGATATCAATCGCAATTCCCAAATAACCTACACTCTTATTCTCTGTATCCCGAATCGGGGTTATCACCAAAGAAACTAACCTTTCTTTTCCATCCTTTCTGATATAAGTCCAATCTTTTTGCTCGGAACCATATTTCTCCGCTATCGAAATAAGTGCTTGAAAACCTTCGACTTGAATTCCAAATTCCTTTGAGATGGTTTTGGATTGGGTTTCCATCTCCTTTCGGGAATGAATCAAAGCCAGGGTATGGATACCTATCACTTCCTTGGCCTTATAACCCAGCATTTTTTCCGCTCCCTTGTTAAAAACAGTTATGACTCCATAGACATCAGTTGCAATCACACTTACCTCAGAGGAAGCATTAAACACATCATTTAATAATTTCCGGGTGCTGGCTGCTTCTATTTCAGCCTTTTTCTCTTTGTTAATATCCTGAAAAGTGCCAAAGATCCGGGTACAAACACCATTTTTAAAGTCAGCTTGACCTTTAGCCCTTACCCAAAGCACTCTTCCTTTAAATGTCAGTAATTGCAAATTCAGGTCCCATGACTTTCCCTCTCGGATTGCAAGGTCCACTGCCTTGATTATCTTTTCCCTACTTTCTCCCTCTTTATAAAAATTAATTCCATTTGCTAAATCTGGGACAAAATCATCTGGAACCTGATGGATATCCTTAGTCATAGGACTCCAGTAAATCGTATTATTTATAGGATCTATAGTCCAACCTCCAACTCTAGCTACTTTTCCTGTCTCTTCTAGAATTTCTTTGATCTCCTTGAGGTCCTTTTCTAAAGCAGCCCTCTTGGTAATATCTATTGCATTTCCTATCACGTAATAACTATCATCCAATTCACTTTTTTCCAGAATATTGTTAAATAGCCAAATTCGCTTCGAACCATCTTTATGGAGTGTATGCATTTGCCCATTTGCCTTACCCTTGCTTTTGATCAATTTTAGGTAGTCTTGCAATTCTTCATACCTCTCTTCTGGGACGATATCAAACAAACTTTTGCTCAATATTTCCTCTGGGGAATAACCCAAAATCCCAGCTCCAGCGCTATTTACTGAAAGAAATTTTCCGTCCAATGCATGCGTACACATGAGCCCTTGGGAATTTTCAAAAAAGACCCTCAGCTTATGCTCACTTTCAAAACGTTGTAGTTCCTTTTGTCTTTCTTCGGTGATATCCCTCCCAATGGCAAAAACATTACCGGTCTCCAGATCAGGAGAAGCCATCCATTGAATGGTCAGATAACTACCATCTATCTTTTTAAAGCGGTGTGTAAAATTGATAGTAGGAATTCCATCTGCCAATTTTTGAAGTTCAGCTTGGCTGCTTGCAAGATCCTCATCGTGTACAAGTTCAAAAAATGATTTTGCCAACAATATATCTTCATCCCAACCCAACAGAGTTTTAAATGAGGGACTGATTTTCTTAAAAAATCCATCAGTGCCTGCCAAACAAATAAGGTCCGATGACAATTGAAACAGCTTTTCAACATGTTTCTGTTCAAAATTCCCTTTTCTGTCCTTCAGTAGGCGGAATACCCTTCGAGACAAAATGCCCAAACCGATTATCTGGTCATCTGAAAGGTCAGCTTTCAGATGACCAGAGACAGCAATAGCGCCTATCCGCAATCCATTTTCATCCTTGATAGGATAGGCCCCAAAGAGACTTAGCCCATTGGCTAATGCCATTTTTCCAAACCCATCTTTTCCATCATTGCAGATCAAATAATCCGTAATTTCCAAGAGCGGGACACTTGCCTCCAAAACCTCCATTGAAACAGATTTCTGACTTCCCAAAAATGATGTTAGGATGACGGAGTCCTGATTAAAAAAATAAACATAGGCTTCCGAACAATTACAGAGAAGGGAAGCCAGTTTTGCTATTTCGTCTAATTCCGGTTCTATTACATCTTTTAATAGCTGTAACTCCTGGATGTATTTAGATCTATTTTCTGAGAATCTTTTACTCTTCATTTGAGGCTTTGTAAAGGCAGTTTTTCAAATTCAAATTCAATTAGCACTTTAAGGATCTAACTTGTAAGTTAATGTGAATTCGGTTTATGCGCAAAGCATCAGCTGTGGCGAAAGTAGGTCAACCACCGATTAGCAGAGGAGATGATTGTCACTTTTAATAGGAGAGGGTTGGACTAAGTGAGTTTGTAACTACATCTTTTTCTTTCGCCGCCGTTCGTGTCCACACGCACGGCTTAGATTGTCATAATCAAATTGCCTCTAGACTTGTGATTTACTAAAATGCTGTCTTTGTATGCTGACTGCTATTTTCCGGCTGGATCAACTCTTTTGTTGCATTAGATGAAATAACTATCCCATTCAGGACTAGCACAAATCCCTTCCTATTTCGCGATGGGATCTCACCCATCTCTGGGATATGCTGACCTTTCAGGCCAGATTCAATCTATGAAAGGGCGAATCATATGCCCATAAAATGTTGATCCAGCTAGCGCAAGTCTCCAGACTTCGCAACTGTTAGTGCCTACATGAATGGGATGACACAAGCCTTGGAAAAAAATAACACGGAGATATACCGAGGAGATAGGGTTGCACAGAGAGGATTCAGATTCCAACTTAAATCTGTCAAGTACAATCAAGCGAAGACCCACAATTTAAAAAAAAGAGGCTGTCTCTATATTTGAGACAGCCTCTTTAAGATTGGATAGATTTTCAAAATTAAACTACAATTAATCAATCTTAAGGTGCAACAAGAATTGGCAATTGCGCATCAAATAGATCAGCAAATTCTTGACTACTTAAGATCATTCCTTGTTTTTTTGCATTGTCGGCAAGTTGGTAGCCCCATTCAGCTGCAGCCATTCTTTGAATAGGCGTGCCGTGATGGCCACTACTTGCAAATCCACAATCACCTATAACGAAAAATACCTGAAGGAACTGTTGAACTCTTTTCCATTGCATAGTAGCACCTCTTGCATGAGAAAGATAATAAGCCGCATAAGCATCAGCCATGAGCTCTGTTCGTCTGGTAGCCTCAGCCGGGTCACTAATTGGGCTGGTAAAAAGGTCTAATTTAAATTGGATTTGATGAGCAAATTCATGTGCCAGGATAGCCTGTGGAGCTACATCACCAAATCCAAGATCTTCATAAGCCTCCATAATACCATCACCCATGACAATTTTAGAAGGAATATCACCATAAGGGGGAAAATTAAAACCGTTTAACGCAAAAGCATTTAAAGTGAAGACAGGATGATCACCATTTCGGTATTGTGGGAAATTCTCTAATAAGAAGATGGTAAGATCTGCATAATATTCAGCCATAGCTTGACTATCTCCATACAGAATTTTATCAATTCGGATTACCTTTTCTCTATCCAGCAACATATTTCCGTGCATGGCGGCCAATACAATATCATCAGATGGAATGTCCCAAAAACGTCTCAAATCTTTAAAAGTCTTGGTCATCCTTTGGGTATATTCTCCATTTACACCGAAATATTGGTTTTCAGAACTGTTTTCAAATAATAAGGCATCGTAAGTAGGAAAGTCTAGCATCCCAATAATAAGGGCATAGTCAAATATGGTATTTCCAAATTCATCAATTACTTCATCCCAGCCTTCCAGTTCGTCATCTAACCAAAAATTAAAGTCTGTTGGACCGCAGGTCGATGGACTTACCGCATCCATTGCCTTTCTAATCATCTCTCTATATTCTGGATGTGTATTTAATACTATTTCTAACTGCCTAGCTGATTCGGATCCTAAGTTGAGTTTCGGGTCAGTTCTGTTTTCATAACCTTCCGGAAGTGTGGAAAAATCCGACAAATTCAGTTTGTCAGACGATTCAGCCGAAAGTAATTCTGAAGCTGTTGGATCAATAGTATCACTTGGCTCTAATTCACAGGCCGTAAGCAGTAAGAATGAAAGGGCGAAAATTCCCAATCCAATTTTGTTAAGTTTTTTAATGTTTACCATAAGGGTTAAAATTTAAGTGTTAAAAGGTTGTGTTAATAGGACTTTAAAAATTAAGAATGCCCCTGTTGAAAAGGCATATCTACCCATCTCTTTATAAAAGGTAAAAAATATTTTTTGAATAAATGATTACCTATGAATCAATTAGAAAAAAGAATTACTGGCATCCGGGTAAAAAACCAAGGGTAGAACAGCAATCTTAGAATAGTACAAAATGAAAAAAGCGGAACTACCGATTTGGTAAATCCCGCTTTTAATTAGATTTTG
>NZ_JAXRUT010000039.1:0-33815 GCF_035156405.1 Algoriphagus aurantiacus
GCTGTCTTCATCTCTGAGTAAGAAATAAAAGGGATCCATGAAGGAAGGACTGCTGGCGTTAAAGATTCTGCGAACTTCCCCTGCACCTCCCCGCTGAAGGGTAGGTCTGTCCAAGGAAACTTCTTGTCTGGTAGATTCCTGATAGATAAATCCATTGCCGGTGTATCTAGGCCAAGTGTATAGATAGATTTCCTTTTCCGGAATCAATCCCATAAACTCCCCATAAATCAGCACCGGAGCGGCCTCCCCCACTGAGGCAGAAGAGCTTTCGCNTGTATAGATAGATTTCCTTTTCCGGAATCAATCCCATAAACTCCCCATAAATCAGCACCGGAGCGGCCTCCCCCACTGAGGCAGAAGAGCTTTCGCCCTCCTGCCATTTGGCACCTGCCACATTATCGAGTACAGCCAACTTAGCTATTCGATTGTCGGCAGGCAGGCCGGAGTGATCAACCAAATCAAAATCCTCCGGCAGAGTATCGGAGCGGAGAATTCCGCCCCGATGGGTGTCTCCTTGTTCAGGGGAGACGATGAGCCCTGCCTTAGGATCGAGTACCGCTATATCTGTGGTTCGATCTCCGGCAGGCAGGCGCAGACTATGAAGAAAATCCGCCCCGGGTGAATCAGCAACCTGTGCTGAGGATGTGCTTCCGTATAGGCATAGTGATGCCAGGAAGCATGTGAATAGATGTTTTTTCATGTGCTTTTAATGTTTTTTGGTGCTGGGTCCGCCACGGCGGGACAGGTGTCCGGTGTCGGGTGTCCGATGTTGGAAGACCGGAGACCGAAGACGGAAGTAGGGTGTCCGATGTCCGATGTCGGGTGACCGATGTTTGTCACGCCCGAATTCAATCGAAGCGCTATCGCACCTGTACGCAATGGTATCAGTAGAAAGTCTGAAAGCTGAAAGTAGAATCACGAACGCTAGATTCTTGACTCTTGACTCTCGATTCTTGGCTCTAAACAAGACATAGCAATCCCCTGCCTACGGCAGGCAGGCACCCTACTGCTTTCCGGCAGTCCAGCACTAATGAATAATAAATGAAATAATGGAGCTGATAATCTGCTGCAGCAGATGTACTCCATCATTGGCGTCACTGCGATCCCGAGAATCGGGAGAAGCAGTCTCATATTCGGTGCACCTATTCAATGAGATTGCTTCGTCAATCCCCTCTCCTATCGTCGAGGGTCTTTTCTCGCAATGACGATATCCGTCACTCCCTGATCTGTGTGGATAGCCCCGAATCTGCTAGCATCTCGGGATCAATCAGGGAGAAAAAGTAATCCCATCCTTAGATCGGATTCTTGGGCTTCAGGGGATAAAGTCTATCATAAATAGATAGTCTATTCCCATATGCTAAAACCAATATCGAATCTACATCATAGGCAGATGAGTCCTGTCCTTTCATCAGAAAGAGAGAAGAAGAATGAAAAAAGGCACTAATTGTCTCAAAAATCCCCATATGAAATGATTCTTAGACAATTTTAACTGGATGTTTGCCCAAAAAAGAATAAATTCGGTAGTATAAACTCTATAAATAATAGTTTAATACTACTATTTGCAAAAAACAGCATTTATAAGGCCTAAAAGCCCTATTTTTGAACAAACCACATTACCATGAGAGAAGGAGAAGAATCAGAATTCACCGTTTTGGAGAACAAAAAAATCGGAAGAAATTTCTACATGTTCCGTAAGTTGACGGATACTAAGGCTTTAGAAGTCGCTGAATATTTAGGGATTAAAGAAGCTACTTATACCAAGTATGAGCGTGGTGAAAGTAAAATCACTGTTGATTTGGTTCAAAAAGTTTCTGAGTTTTTTAATATCGATCCACTTCAATTAATTTCTGCTCAACCTAGTAATTATGTTGAGGCAATTACTGGATCCAATAACATCGCAATTCAAACAAACAGCATTTACAAAGCAACTGACGCAAAACAAACTGAAGTGATGATGAAGATGATGGAGACGATGCTTCAGATGAATGAGGCAATAAGGAAGATATTGGAGGGGAAATAGTCTATTTAATCTGGATATAGAATTACTTGAGTAAAAGTTGGGAGGCTTGAGCTAGTGATATTTAATAGTTATGCCCAATTAAAAAACAGACGGTATTTCAACAAATTTGTATTAACTAAAATAAATTACCATGAATTACAAGTTTGCATATTCAATTGGCTTTCACCCCTGGGAGGATGCCGAACGCCACAATCCATTTGTCGAGAAAATCACAAAGATCTTCGAGCGAGAAGAAAGTGGCAAAACTGCTCCTTTTGGTAAAGCGCTCGATATTGGTTGCGGTAGCGGTATATGGGCAATCAGTTTGGCACAACGAGGGTGGGATGTTACAGGTGTTGACATAGTGGATAAAGCACTGCAACGAGCTGAAGAGCGTATAAAAAATGAAAGTGTGGATGTCAAACTTGTTAAGGATGATGTAACCGAACTTCACAAAATTGGAAACGGCTATAAATTACTTTTAGACACCGGAACTTTCCATGGATTGAGTAGTTCACAACGAATTGCAATGGGAAAGGCAATAAATAATATTGCTGCTCAAGACGCGATAATACTTTTACTTGTATGGGACCCTAAATGGCGAGCCTTTTTGCCGAGCGGAGCAAGTCGTAAAGAAATTGAAATGTGCTTTCCCAATTGGGCGATAACTCATGTGGAACCTGCTGCTGATAAGCCAGAGGCAATCTATAAAATTTTGAAAGCAAATGAACAATGGTATCGACTTTGTCGCAAATGAATTTGAACTACATAGTTAACTGGGCAATGGGTATAAAACATAGGACGGACAAGGGTTTCCGCAAGTGTCAGTTTCTTCGCTAGCTTTGTCTCGGTGTACAAGTTTGCTGCTTCGAAATGCCCTACGTTTCATATCCGAGAACGATATCTTTTACATATTCACCCTTATTATATAAGGTTTATTCTCTAATACTTTTGAGACCCCTCGTGAGGTGGGCAGGCAAAAGTACCAAGTCTCACTTCTGGGTGATCCGCCACAGAAACCATCTCTTACATCTCCCACACTTATTTTATAGGTAAAGTTCCTTTCTCTGATACTTTTGGTTTTGGCCAAAAGTATCCAAAAGCCATCGTCAAAATAATACTTCCACCGCACATGTCAAACGCTGGCCCGCTATTTTGACAACCCAACGCCATAACACTAAGCCAATGTGCTAATGGAATAACTGCCTATGGTAAGACAACAAATAAGTGGGGGTAAGTCTGGCTGGATTGTTATTTCCAACAATCACAATTTCTTCTCTGCTAAGTCATTCGAATGACGTTTTAAACGTCACTGCCTGCCTGTCCTTTAGGCGGGCGAGGTGAGGAACGAGCCGAAGTAGTCTCAGCATTCGAAGTAGGATCCTTTAGAGATCCGATATCGGATGATGATTCCCACCAGCCAAGTCTTAGATTCCTACTTGCAATCAGCAGGACCACATTCAGGCAGGCAAGCTTGATTCTAACCTCTTGGCTCGTCCTACCTGATACTTCCTCCATCAATGCAAGTATCAATTTACCAAGCTTGACCAAAATACCATTTAGCTGTAAATTGGATTTGACCCGACATATCTGGAGTTATTTTTTTGTCTTTCATGTTGTTTCCATCCAATTCCGAATTGGTCGCAACGATTAGTACAAATTCTAAGGCAAAATCCCAATCACCACTAAAATTTGTACTTATTCCGGTTCTTAAGGGAATATAAGGCACAAAACTGGTTTCATCGGATGTGATAATGTCGCCTTCAACCAATTCACCTACAATTTCGTGTCTCCCCTTTACACCATTTATAAGAACCCCGTTTTTTAGGGTTTTCTGCTCTCTTTCAACAAACATAACCCCAAAGCCCAAGCCTGCATAGAATTGTATAGAAGACATAAGCATTCCTGCTGCATTGGGATTGGTGGTTAACATTGGCATTACATCAGCAAAGTAGCCCCTTCCTTTCGAATCAAATGGCTTATCTTCATTTCCCCAGTTAATGACCTTCTGTGAGTTCACAGGATAATAGCCTCCTGCATTGAAGATTTGGATCCCAATGGAACCCCTAAGTCCGACAAATTCATTCATTTGTTGATTGATCGAGAGAGTAATAGCGGGCTGAACCTTAAATTTCATATCCCTGTAGTAGCCAGAATAATCGGAATACATTAATGAAGGTCCAATCCCGATAGACAGATGATTGCCCTGAGCCGATACGGCTTGACCCAAACACATTATAATAAACGCAATAATAAAACCCCTAACCATATTTTAAAGCAATTATAATGAATTTAAAATCCTAAATTTTGTATTTAAAATCCTAACAAGAAAGATGCCTAATTAAGAATAGATCGGTAGAGACGGATTGAAAGGTTTAGGGTTAAGTGGTTAAAGGTTAATGAGGTTAAAAGTTAATTGGTTAAGGGGTTTACTTTTAACTATTAACATTTAACGGGTTAAGAGTTAATTGGTTAAGGGAGTTAAGGGAGTTAAGGGAGTTAAGGGTTAAAGGTTAAATGGTTAAGGAGTCCCGATATCGGGAAAGGTTAATTGCTTGTACGCTTTTACAAAAAAAAGGTCTCCCAATGCTGAGAGACCTTTAGTAATTCCATTTTATTGAAATCAATTCATATTTACTTTTGACTCTTTAAATTCACTTTTATCCAATTTAATCTTAGATTTTTGATGAACCTGTACAGGTCTTACTTCCAATACCTTTGGTTGCATCGCTACCTTTTTCTTCAAATAGTGGACGGTAACCTTATCTAGCCTATAGCCTAATAACATAGAAATCATAACAATAAGTGGAAGCACAATATTATCTGACAAATCCCTCATGAAAAAGACCAAAAGAATAATACCTAGCTGAAGTGAGCCTAAAATCAGCGCTACGTGATTATGCTTCAAACCAATTCTCATCAAGAAATGATGAACATGGGATTTATCCGGACTCATTGGCTTTTTCCCCTGGGAAAGCCTTCTGGTAAACACTCTCCCCATATCATATAAGGGAAACATCATAAGCGCAACCGAAGCAGCAAATGTAGATTCAATTTTCAAAAAGGCACCTTCCGGCAAACCTTCGTTGATGCCCATAAAGCCAATAATTAAAGTTCCCAGCGTAAATCCTAAGGTCAAAGACCCTGTATCCCCCATAAAAATCTTGGCGGGATGCCAATTGAATGCAAGGAAAGCAAAAATACCACCAAGAAAGGTGAACGAGATTAGCGCATAGCTTTCTGCCCCTTGAACAAGAAACCACACCCCCATACAACTAAAAGAAATCACGGCTATAGTACTGGCTAGACCATCCAATCCATCAATCAAGTTAAATCCATTGGTAAGAGCCAATAACACCAAACCGGAGAAAAGGTAGCTTACCACATCATGCAATTCACCTATGCCCAGGAATCCATGAAAATCTTTAATTCTCACATCAGCTACTACCACCACTAATAATACAGCAACTAATTGTCCCAGTAACTTTCTGGATGCCTTTAATTCAACCAGATCATCTCTTAAGCCTACAATAAACATCAGCAGGATCGCTCCCAAAATGTATCTCACATCAGGAAGCGGAAATTGCCAACCCCATATTGCTAATGTAACGGCAGCTGCTATTACAAATGAAATCCCTCCCATAGAAGGTATAAATGCTTTGTGGATTTTTCTACCTCCCGGATGGTCTCCTATTTTGAATTTTTTCAGAAAGGAAATAAGGATTGGCGTGATTAAAATCCCTACAGAGAAGGCCGTAAGTGTGGCGAATAAAAAAAACATACTGAGTTGGTTTATGAGGAGCAAATTTAAAAAAAATTAAAGCAATTGCCCTGCCATTACGAATAAATTAATATTAAGGTAAAAAGTTTAACTATTCCATCTATTAATAAATTAAGCATGAACAATTCTAAATGTAATTTAAACAACAAAAAAGAGCATTTTTCTTAAGATTGTAGCTTATGAAAAACTGCACTATATTTTTTTACCTGTGAAGTTAAAATTAAGACAGTCATCTAGGTAAGTGAGGAATATTTACCCAATCTGAAAATACTCAGCATTAATTTTCTCAAGTTGGACTAGACTCTTACAACAGATCTTTTAGCGAGACGGATCATAATGACTGATGCCGATAGCACACGGACTGGTAACTGCGACTGTCACCTCACTACTGCTTCCCCTTATTCCAAAAGTAGATCAAACTGGTCTGCGCCATAAAGGAGGTAAGGTTCTCTCCTTTTGGAAAGTCAGGTGTACTGGTCGGGTCAAGCTGCCATTGGTAGTTTCGGGCTTGGATAAATTGCAGTTTGGAGCTAAGGAGAAGATTGTCCCATTTCTTATCAAATAGGAAACCTATGGAAAGGTCCACCCAGGGTTTTCGTTCTGTATCCTGAAGTTGGGCTTTGTAGTAAAAGTCCTGATTATTGACTAAGCGCTCAACTACGAACCCTATCTTATCCATATCTTCTACTAAGGAGAATTCAAGCGTCTGCACATTCGAACCTACGCCTATTCCTACTCCAAGCGGCTGCCCATTTTGCACAAATCCTCTAGCAGGATTGTGTGTATGCCAAGAAAGTCCACCCCCCAAACCTCCTAAGCCTCCATGACGAATATATCGATTGACAGATTCCTGCTGATGGGTCATCTCCCCACGTATCTGGAATAGTTTATTAGGTAACGGAGAATCAAATAACTTATTAAAACCCAAAATATAAGCCCTGGCATGCTCAGGATTAAGAATAAACTCTCTCCAATTATATGCATGATCTCGCCTACCATATTCAAAGTATATTTCAGCTTTGGCTTTAGGAATTAAATATCTACCAAAAATCACCATCTGCTGGTCTTGCCCCCATCCATCATAGCCAACAGAATGACCACTATCAAAAAACTTCTCCTTTTGAAATGCCTCAAATACCGGAAGCCAATCATAGAATGTGTCTCCTCTGGCATTATTATACACTTGGAATGTTCTTGCAAAACCTACATACAAATTGGGTATCCACTTCGGATTATAAGACACCATCAAGGCATTCAGATAGCGCCAATCCCCAGAAAAAGGAGTAAAGTATTTCTCATTTAAATTTGGATACTGGGAAGGGGCTAAACCAGAATTTTTCAGTTGACCAATGATGAGCTGGGTTTCAAAATTGCCAATAAAGGTTTTGACGGGTTTTATTGTATTGAATGTAATATGAGGAAACCCTTGGGAATTATTTGAGAAGGTTAAAGAATTCCATTGTCCAGACCCCCACCAAATATTTTGAGTAGAAGCGCCTATTTCAAATGAACCATATTGAAAAGTAAGTTTGGATTGACCCCACCATGGGTTTAGCACCCAGCCATCTCCAAATTTTTCCGGAAAATCTCCCCAATTCCAAATAAAAAACTTACTTCTTAATTGAGCTTCCGTAAACTGATCCAAATGGGTTAAAAAACCTTTGTTTTGGGCTACGACAATTTCTGGTCTAAAAGTGAGATTGATAAACTTATATTTAGCTTCTACCCCACCCGAAAAATAGGTTTGAAAACCTGGATTAGGAATCATTCCATTATCTCCCCATCCATACGGTCTTTTCGAACTAATACGGGTAGTATTAATGAATGGGCTGATTTTAATAGATAATTGATTGTCATTAAAAATTTCAGAAAACGGACTATGGATAGTATCAGCTAAAATAGGCCTTAAAAAAAATGAGGTAGATTTATAGGAGGAGTCAACTATTTGGCTACGTCTACCATTTTCTTCCAAAACTGGGAAATTAGCTGGGATGGATTGAGAGAAAGAAATCCCCGAAATCAATAAAAAAAGAAAAGAAGCTATTGTATTTTTCATATGTCTACCAAATGTAAAACCACTCCTTCTCAAATCTAAAATCGTCATCTTTAGCTTCCTCCAGTGATAAATTAGAAAAAATCATAAGGGATGAATCTGATGACTTTGATTGAAGTCCATTAGCATATCCTTCTGGAACAAGCAAAATAGTTGGGTAGCTCGCATCTAATGTATATTCAACTATTTCTTCGGCTATTCCCTTATCAAAATCGCTTAATTCCACCAAAACAATTTTACTGATTCCACTGATCGGCATAATAGCTTTGGTTTCAATTTTATGAGCCTGCCACGCCCTTACTTGATCCTTTTCACCGAAAGTAATTGCATAAAATCGCTTAGCAGTTGACAAATCAAATTCATTGCAATAGCGCAGCTCACCTCGCTCGTCACTGTGAACTGAAATGGGAATAAGAGTGGGTTTAGTCAAATGTAATTTGGGATAATTTTTTAAGGTTCTACCCTTAAGTTAGTGGAAAACATAGATTCTAGTTGGTATAAATAAAGAAATGCTCTCCAGTTAATGGCCTTTAAAGGCTCAATAATAGCATTCCATTTTAAGTGCATGCTGCTGATCCCTCTTAATTGGGCCTGTTTTCCATTAAATTCGTGGTAGAACCTTTTTTAATATATTCTAGCTATCAAATGTTTAATTAATAACAGGTATTTCATAATATGCTTTGGATCTAGTTTCTATCATATCACGTAAGTAACTAATCAATTATTTTTTTTGGAGCAAAATCTTCCAATAGAAGATTATAAACATCTTTAAGTTCTATTCTATCCTGCTTTATTTTGTTTTCTGTATCTATCAAATAACCAATCCCATCATGCTCACCATTTTTTATAGCAACAAAGGAAACATAGTTTTTGAAGTTTCCAACTTTTGTTTTACCTATGATATTAAAATCTTCAACTATATCATTTGGATACGTAAGTTCCACAAAAAGGCTTTTCCCTCGATTATCTACGGTAAAAATCTTAATATGATCTTTCTCAGCAATAAAAGTATTTAAATTCTCTTCCGCTAAACCTGCTTCTTTCTCTGATGGAAAGTCAATTAAAAAGTCCCTTGACATTCTCGGCGTAACACTTGCATAGTTATCAATTCCGATTAACTGCAAAAATTGCTTATGCTCTTTAAGTCTCCAGTAAAAGGTCGTGTGCTTGTGAGGCTTTTGATGCAAACCAGTAGCCACGACCAATCTTACTGGTTTTAGCATTAGTTCGCCAATTATTTGGTCATAAACCTTTAATATTTCGATTAAAGGGTCTTGGCCTTTGGCACAATACCACACTGGATTGGAGAGCTCACCTTTATAAGCACTTGAATTAAACATATAGTGATGTTGAAAATGAGCTCCTGTATTCAAAAATAAATTTGAAAAGTCTGGCTTTTTATTGTCCCATTCCGCTATAAAAGTGTCTGCAAGTAATTTATCCAGAATTAGAGCCTTTACACCCACCTGGGATTTTATTTTCAACACTTTCTCAATGTAAAAAGAATAATCTTTAACGGAGGTATATGTCAATAGTCCTTTAAGTAAAGCTATAATAGATTCTTTTGTCAATTTACCGTGGGCATTGTCATTTACTGCTTGGGAAACAGCATTGCTTAAGCCTACAAAGGTAGATGAACCAACTGCTTTCGTTTGGGTCCAGGGATCTGGGGCAAAGAAACTTGGGGATTGTAATCGATTATCAACATTAAACGGACTTACAGCACCTACAGAATAGCCTCTCTCTTCTATTGTCTCGAATATTTGCTTCAAATCTTGTCTTCCAACAATATCCCCCAGTCTAAAAACTTGGTGCTCCTCATAAGTTTTACCTGTAGTGACAGTTACCCATTGAATCCAAGGTTCAAGCAACTCATATTTCCCTTCAGAGGTGGTTTCAACAATCTTATTTTCTGAAAATAGTTTCTTAAAATTTGGCAACCACCCTTCTGATATATAATATCTTATATATTCAAAATTAAGTTCATTTAATCCTACTAATATTGTTTTCATTTTAATTTTATTTAATTATTGAATCAATTATATGTTGTGTTGAAAAAGTATTTTTGAGTAATTTATTTCCATTTTTACCCATTTCAAGTCTTAGTGAATTACTATATATTAACTTTAGAGCATTTTCTTTGAAAATATTATCTTGACCATTTTCAGTCACGTATCCTGAACCTGAATCTTCAATCAGTTCAATTAAATCATTACCAGTATTCACACTGCCTAGTATTGGTTTACCCTCTGCCATGTAGCCTAGCAATTTTCCTGGAAAATTATGAGTAGTGTGGTTCCGATGCAAAGTGATTAACCCAATATCAAACTCTGCTAGCATTTCTTTATATACCTCTTGGGAAACTGAATCTAAAAGTGTAATATTTTCAAGTTTCTTTGATGAAATAGAACTTTTAACTTTTTCATATTCCCCGCCATTTCCTACAAATACAAAATGAGCATGTTTATGATCCTTAATATTTTCTGCTAATCTCACCAAATTCATCATATCTTGAGCTTCTCCCATATTACCTCCATAGAAGAAAATAATTTTACCCTCTAAACCCAAATGATTCCTATAATTAGTTTTATAAGCTAAATTATCCCCAAATTCATTAGTCCAATTATAAACTATACATGTTTTTTCTGAGTATTCGGGAAACCTTAAATCAAACCATACCTTATTTTTGGGAGATTGAAGTGCAATCCTATTTGATACATTATAATTTAATTTTTCAAAAAATTTAAAATATCGACCAATTATAGAATCTTTTTTTATTAATCCCTGGTCTATTGCCCATTGGGGAAAAACATCTCTTAGAATCAAAAATGTTTCCGCGCCCCATTTCTTCTTAAAAATTTTCACAAACGGTCCAAAAAAGATAGTTGGACTATAGATGATTATTAAATCAAACTTCTCCCTATTAAAAATTCCTCTTAAATTCTTCCAAGCAAAATATGATAGCAGAGATTCATTAATTGCACGCCTTATCTTAGAGGCTACTCTAGTTTCCGGAGAATAGAAACGCAAGACCTCAACTCCTTCTAACATTTCCCTAACATAAGATTTATCAATAGTAGAATCTGGAGTCGCAACAGTAGAATTGTGCCCAGCTTTCGCTAATTCGGCAGCAAGCTGATGAACCATTTTGCCATGAATTCTGGTACTCTTTGGTATATAATCATCAACTAGTAATAATACTCTCATTTTAATCTATCCTATAATTATTATACAATTCTGGGTTCGTTTTGATAAGAGTTATCATTTCCTCAATCATCTTAGAATATGAAGGAATTTGTCTATTTAATGCTTTACGCGTATCACTCAGAGATTTATCTACATGCTTGCCTTCAACTTCATTAATGGTAATATTCTTATTAGAATATTTTTTGAATAAATTCAATAAATCGTATTTATTTATAGAGATTCCATTAGTAACATGATACAATCCGGATAGGTTTTGTTTAATAGCAGATAAAATTACTTTAGAAAGTTCAATAGTCGTTACTCCTCCCCAAAATGCTTTTGTGAACCCATTTATTTCACCTTCTTGTTTCATAAACCAATGGAACAATCCTTCGCCTTTTTGCTTAATCTCTGGACCAATAATTGAAGTTCTCAACGTAAGGTGCTTATTAGAAAATATCTCGCCCAATGCTTTACCTCGCCCATAAACATCATCAGCATCCCGAAAATCAGACTCCAAATAACCTCCCTTTTTACCTGAAAAAACACAATCAGTAGAAATATGAATCACCTTTGAATCAATTTCATCAGCAACACTTGTAAGCCAGTGTGGAAAGTAAGCATTAATCAAAATTGAATTTTTAGGATTTTGATTTGAGCCTTCTATTAAAATGCCTATGCAGTTAATTAGTACATCAGGCCTTATTTCTTTTATGATTTTTTCTAGCTTGGTGAAATCAGTGATATCACAAATGATTGTTTGATCCCTTAGCTTATTTCTAAAAGAAAGATCATAAACCTGAAATTCCTTGGATTTCTCCATATTGAAAAACACTTGATGACCAAGCATTCCGGTTGATCCTAATATTAATAGCTTTTGCATTATTTATTCCAAGTAACTTTATTAACAATAGAAGTATAACTCTGAATCGCTCTGATTACTCGGGTAGAACAATTTGTCACCTGATATTCCATAGGTAGATGCGCTTGTCCGCTCTCATGCAATTCTTGTGCAATTGGAATAGATTGTAACATACTATCAGTACTGATTCCACCTAGCACGATTGTTCCTGCATCAATAGCCTCAGGTCTTTCTGTACTAGTTCGTATACTCACAGCTGGAAAATCCATCATTGCTGATTCTTCAGAAATTGTTCCAGAATCCGACAGCACCACAAACGCTTCTTTTTGCAATTTCACATAATCAAAAAAACCAAGTGGTTCAATATTTCTGATCAATCCATGGAATTTGATTCCACTAGCTTGGATTTTATTTCTAGTCCTTGGATGCGTACTAAAAATGATTGGCATCTGGTATTTTTCAGCCACTTCATTAAGAGCTTCTGACAAAATATTGAAATGGTCTTTCAAATCAATATTTTCTTCTCGATGGGCACTGACTACAAGATATTTTTTAGCTTCTAATCCCAATTTTTGAACTACATTGGAATCAAATATTTCAGACCCATATTTATTCAAAACCTCTTTTAAAGGAGATCCTGTTACAAACACATGATCTTTTCGAAACCCTTCACTAAGCAGATATCTTCTACTATTTTCAGTATAGGTTAAGTTAATATCTGAGATGTGATCAGAGATTTTTCGGTTTATTTCTTCCGGTACATTCTGATCAAAGCAACGATTTCCAGCTTCCATATGAAAAATTGGAATTTTCAGGCGCTTAGCAGCGATAGTACACAGTACGCTGTTGGTATCCCCTAACACCAGTAAGGCATCTGGTTTGATCTCGGATAATAGCTCGTAAGATTTAGATATCACGTTTCCTATAGTCTCACCTAAATGTTTACCTGCCACATTCAGATAATGATCTGGTTCTCTCAGTTGGAGGTCTTCAAAGAAAATCTGATTCAATGTATAATCGTAGTTCTGGCCAGTATGAACTAGAATATGATCAAAAAACACATCGCATTTCTTAATACACTCTGCTAATCTAATAATTTCAGGACGTGTCCCCACTACAGTGACTATTTTCAATTTGCTGCTCATTATTTGTTCCAATTTTTCAGTTCATCCTGAATATATTCCAAACTCATCAATTTCTCCTTGATCTCAGGTATGGTTAGTCTTTTAGTGTTATGTGAATTGTAATCGACTAATTCAGAAGCGTGCGTATTTCCTTCTGTAAAATAACTTCCATAATTCAAATCCCTATTATCTGCTGGAATTCTGAAGAAATCTCCTAAGTCATCTGCTTTCAACATTTCTTCTCTGGTGCACAGGGTTTCGAAAAGCTTCTCGCCATGACGGGTTCCAATAATATTAATTTCAGAATCAGAATTAAATAACTCTTTCAGTGCAATCGCTAAATCTCCAATAGTAGAAGCCGGGGCTTTTTGCACAAATAAATCACCTTGATTACCATGCTCAAAGGCAAACAAGACCAAATCCACTGCTTCATCTAGTGACATCAGGTATCTGGTCATTTTAGGATCAGTGATTGTCAATGCTTTCCCCTCCTTCAGTTGCTCAATAAAAAGTGGTATTACAGATCCTCTTGAAGCCATTACATTCCCATAGCGGGTCAGACAGACTTTAGTCTTATTTTCGCGGATGTTTCTGGATTCCGCTACAGCAACTTTCTCCATCAAAGCCTTAGTCATGCCCATTGCATTAATAGGATATGCAGCCTTATCCGTACTTAGGCAGATTACATTCTTGATTTTATTTGCTACACAGGCTTTGATTACATTCTCTGTACCAAAGACATTAGTTTTTGTAGCCTCCATTGGAAAGAATTCACAGGATGGAACCTGCTTTAAGGCAGCGGCCTGAAAGACATAATCAACACCTTTTAAAGCAGTATCCAAACTATTATAATCACGCACATCTCCTATATAGAATTTGACTTTCGGACTGTTTAAAGCTACACGCATATCATGTTGCTTTTTTTCATCGCGTGAAAAGATCCTGATTTCTTCAATATCAGAATCTAGAAAGCGTCTAAGTACAGCATTTCCAAAAGAACCGGTTCCACCGGTGATTAAAAGAGTTTTATTCTTAAACATTAGTTAAATTTTTATATAGATTTTCCCAAACAAAAATATTAGAATCAACATCAAATTTGGATGAGCACAATGAATAAGCATTAGTTCTCATTCTTAAATAATCATGTTTCTTTAAATTAATAATTTGGACAATAGAATTGCAAATAGCCTCTTCAGACCCAGTGACCCAATACCCTGAATTATGCTCCTCTAAAATTTCCCATGGAGTGTTTTTTGAAGCAATAACAGGGGTTCCTTGCGCCAAAGCTTCTAAAACCACATTTCCAAAATTCTCTGATTGTGAAGGAAGAATTAGTGCATAAGAAGAAGCGATTAATTTATCCTTTTCGGGACCCTGTATATGACCTATAAAAGTAATAGATTCCCGAAGATTAAGGTCTTTCACTAGTTGAATTAACTTTTTTTGATAAGCTATTTCATAAGGTAATCGTGCTGATCCTGCAATAATTAACTTAACTTTTCTATTCAACACATTTTGGGATTTTGCAATTGCTTTAATTAATAAGTCAATATTTTTTATAGGATTGATTCTGCCAATAAATAGAAGTTGATTCTCAATAAATTCATTTTCTTGCTTTTTTGAAATCTTAACAAAGTTGGGTATTACAGAAACACCTTTAGCTCTCGGGAAGAATTCTGATATAATTCCTTTTTCAAAATCATTTGTGGCGTGGAAGTGAATTTTAGTTTGAAAAATTCTGATAACTTTCACCCATATTTTTTTTTGAAAAGAATTAATTTTTAACGCTGCAGGATAAAGTTCACCTCTAGGTGACAGGATCACCTTCTTACCTTTTATAATTGCTCTTATCAAAAGTGGTAATGTGGGAGGAAAAAATATACTGGAAAATTGAATAATATCGCCTTCGTTGATTGATCTCATCCCAATTTTCAAAAATTCAATCCCTCTTGACTTTAAAAATTGAACGTGATGTGTAGGATTAATTACTTTCTTTGACACAGCAGTTAAAGAACTTTCTGTATCCAATCCAAAATCAGTAGAAAGAACAGTTGTGCTAAATCGAGCTTTGTCCAAAGCTAAATTCAACCAATATAAAGTATTTGCTGGCCCACCAGCTTGAGATGGATAATAGCATAAAAGAGGATGAAGTATTTTAATCATATTAAAAGAATTCTCCTTTAGATTTTAGTTTGAAATAGTGCTCAGAATTTCTCTTTGAAAAAGTAATCGCTGGATTCCCCCCAGCTATTCCTAGAGGAGGAACGTCCTTAATTACTACAGCACCAGCTTGAATTATAGCTCCTTCTCCAATAGTGACACCACCCAACACAATAACTTTAGATCCCATCCAAACAAAATCCCCAATTGATACATCCTTTTCAATATTAGTATTATCATAGGGAATTTTATCACCATTGTAATTGTGATTGCTAGAAATTATTAAACAATCAAATCCAGAATGAAAATATTTGCCAATAGAAACTTTCCCTAAACCATGAATTTTCAAACCATTTAAGTTGGAGTAGTCTCCTATTATTGTATTATTATTAACTACACTAAAACCATTAACCTTTAATCTAATAGGACGGTTTACTAATTTCCTTTCAACAATGAATGTGAAAACTTGGCATAACAGCGTTTTGTAAAACTTAAACAGTTTGGATACCATTAGTTATTTTAATAGAATAGAATATAGTAATAGATGCTAAAATAAACCAAGAAAGGGAATATACAAAAGAAGCAAATAGTATACCATATTGAGATAGAAATACCAAATTAAGAATCAAACTCAATAAAAGAATTGGAATTATTGGATAAGTAAGTATCCAATTGTTTTTAGTGTATTGAATGACTGGAGAAAATATCCAGTAAATAATTTGAAAAAAAATTGCGCTAACAAATCCATAAAGGAGAATTCTACCATTCAAAAATTTTGCACCTAAAACTGGCTCAACTAAGCTATAGCATACTGCAAGGAAAATCAAACTAAGAAAAAGAAAAATAAGTAAAATATAAAAATTATATCTTATTATTAAGTTTATACTTGGCTTAGATGATAAGTATTTAAAAACCCACGGAAACCATGCAGAATTAAAAGAGCTACCTAAAACCTGAAAAATGGATGCCAGCTGAAAAACCCCAACATATAAAGCCACATCTTGGGAGCCTAATTGATAATTTATGATGTATCTGTCCAATAGTGCAAAGGAGTAAATCATTATACTATTTAAAAAAAGAGGTGATGAATAATTAAGTCCTTCTTTAAGGTAAGATTTTTTAAACTTTAAAGAAAAGCCATACTTCCTATATAAAAGGTAAACCGATACAGATGAAAATATTACAAAAACTATTACTTCGACAATCACAGCAAGAAAAAGACTTATTCCAAAAAACCAATAAGAGCAGAAAATAACTAAAAAATATAAAATTGATTGACCCAAAACCAATACTGCAAAAAAAGAATTGTTATTGACACAACGAAGTATGCCTCTATGAATATTATTTACACAAGTACTAAGAGCTATTATAATAGCTGAAGAAAACATTATGGAATCCATTCCCATTAATGTCAGAATAAACTCAGAATAAAAAAGTGAAATTGTTAACAAGATAATACTATTGGCAATTACTTGAATTATTATTGTAGAAATATAATGTACATTTAAATTTTCAAAAAATTTCCTAATTATGAATTCTGATAAGGATAGTCCTACCAAAGGTATACAAAAACTAATTGAAGTTCTATAGATAGAAAATTCACCAAATTCTTCTAAGCTAAGCTCACGTGATAATATTGGCAAAAGTATAAAAGGAAATACCTTATTTAAGAAATTAACTATAGTATATATCCCTGATGACTTAACAAGAGTAGAACCATATACCTTACAAAAAAATTTTCTTACCAATTTAAATTATAATTGACTTAAAAATGGAGGAATAATATTTTTGAACATTAAGTGTATTTTCTGAATGCTCTTTACTTAAATAAAACTCTGGGATATTTATCATAAGCATCTCACAATTCACTAGTTTATTCAAAGTAAACAATGCAGTAGAATAAAATGAAGCCAATACGCAGCCATTTAAGTCCTTTTTAGAAAAAGTAATTTCAATAGGCTCATTAGAAGATACAAATTCAATATCAAAATGATTCTTCAAAACTTCTAAAAGTGATACATCTTCATGTCTATGAAGCAAATACGTAATTTTTGATGAAGAAATCTTCGTGAAAGCCTTAGCAAGCAACTGCAAATAGTCATTTGGCGATAAAACTACTCCTGCATTAATTAAATTTGAACCAATAAAATATAGACTTTGTGAATTTACTTTAGATTTATTATCAAGGATTACAGTAGATTTAAGAAACAAAAAATTATGATTTATAATCTTTTCACTCCCTACAGGAAAAAAATCAAAAATAGTAAACCAATTAAGTTGAATTCTCTTATATAAAGAGAAATTAAATATCGTAAATAAAGCACGCTTGATAATGTTGGTAGAAACCACTAAATTTAGGGGATTTTCTTTTAGTAAATCTCTAATATTTAATGTTGAAGCACCGTCATCTAAATGAAATAATCTGGAAAAATTTAAATTCGATACAAATAATTTCATTGTATCTTCCCTCAGATCTCCAATGTATAAAGTATCTACATGCACTTTTACGAAACTCTTCAGTAATTTCATCTTATAAATCCAGCTCTTAATAGATCTTGAATGTTGAACGTTTATGAATTGTACTTCAAATGGTAAAAGTTGGAAGAACCAGTTTAGTGATTTTACACAATTTTTTGAATCACTATTAAGATATACTATAATAATATTGGTTTTAGAATACTTAAAATAATTAATAGCTTCTAAAACACCAATTAATTGAAATGGAGAGTATACGAGGAATAAATTAGTATTTAACATTGACATTCTATGATAACATTAAAATTAATAAATTTCGCATTGTCAATCGTTAAAAAATATCTAAACACCTCCATCTATTGATAAAAACATTTCATAACATATGGTTAAATATTAATATATTTATATATTAATAGATTGAATCTCTTAAAACAAAATTAATTTATTAAATAAAATATTTATAATTATAACATGATATAATTAGAGCTGACACAAAAACTAGAGAGGTTTATTATTTTTACTTAATACTATTAAAAGCAATAAAACAGTTGCATAATTATAAGGCTTTATATAANTGATATAATTAGAGCTGACACAAAAACTAGAGAGGTTTATTATTTTTACTTAATACTATTAAAAGCAATAAAACAGTTGCATAATTATAAGGCTTTATATAACTGCTGTACAACATAAATGAAACCATAAATAATACTAAGCCCCAGTAAAGAATATTATTATCTTTTTTCATAAAACACTTAAGTTTCTTAATGAAAAAAACATTTAAAAATAGTGAAGCTATCCCAACGCTAGAAAATAATGTAATAAACCAAACTTCTGATCCAGACATTATTTTACCTTCCAAAAAGATATCCGAAATAACTCCTGCACCTAAAAGAGGATTTTGAATAAAAATATCATAAAAATAAATATAAAGATTTAATCGGCTAAGATCCAATTCATCATTATAGCCAGAATATTCCTGAGTCCGAATTAAAAAAGCGACCATATTTATACTTTGCAAATACCCTAGAATAAATTCTACAAAAAAAGATCCTAGCAATACCGAAAGTAAAATGCAATATGGCAAATAAGATTTCAAAAAAAATCTCTCTTTTTTAATGACAATAGTAAACAAAAAAAACACGAGCCAATATATATACATTGTTCTGGAACCAGAAAAAGCAACCCAGTAAGCGCACAATGCAATAAAAAACCACTTATTTTTTGTCTTATTATTAAAAAAATTAAATAACAAAACAATTGAAGCTATAAAGCCAGTATATGGAGGACTTTGCATACCAAAGAGCGATATTCTCCAATTCATTACTCCGCCTGCTTGGCCTGGAATAAACCCATAAGTATTTACTCCCTGATAATATGTTAATATAGAAAAGCAAATTTGAACAATAAAAAGAAAATTAATAAAGTTAACATTTATTTCTATTTTATTTTCTAATGTGGAAAACGGAATAGAAATCAACAGGCCATTCAATAAAAGGTCTATAGATCTATGATAGATACTACTAAAAAGAAGAAAACATAGAAATAGATATAGAAAACATTTTTCAATTGAAATAACTGTTAACTTTTTCTGTGATAAAACTAAAGTAGAATAAATACTTAAGGAAATCAGTAATATATATTGAGAAATCTGATCAGAAAATAAGTAAATTAAATTATCCGAGATAAAATAAAAAACCAATATAACATATAATAAACTTTTACTCATCTATTTACTCAATATTTGTGAATATTCTTAAAAGAATAAGAAAACACAAAATGATAAGACAAAATAAATATAAACAGCTGATTAATACCGCTTTTAGAAATTAAATATTTATATGCCATTCTGGCTCTTCAGATATAATAACTCCGCAATTTGCCAATCAAGTAGTGTATCAATATCATGAGATGAGGTTTCATTCATAACAAATTTCTTTACTTTAATAAAATTACTAATAGTTTTCTTTTTTAATGATTTAATATTTATTATATAAATAGCTCCATTTAATTCCCAGACTGGAGGACAATCTTGTCTTGTGATAAAATTTCCAGATTTTGAATTTTCTAAATATCCGTGTTCATTTTCCTCTTTAAGTACATAATATGGATTGGCTTTAGTTTCCTTAACAGAAACAACCATATCTAAGTCACTTGCGTATAATGCAAATGCCTCTTTAATATGTTCTGCCTTCCTAAATGGTGATGTGGGTTGTAGTAGGACTAGTATATCGTTATATATCCCTTTATTTTCCATGAATTCAATCGCATGCAATAATACTTCATATGTACCAGCCTTATCTGTTGCTAACTCGGAAGGCCTTAAAAAAGGAACATGTAAACCATAATCTATGACTGTCTTCCTGATTTCCTCACTATCAGTACTTATAATAATTTCATCTTCCTTAAAAACGGCCTTTGCAGCATCTATCGTATGTTGAATTAAAGGTTTCCCTCCAAGCACTTTGATATTCTTACCTGGAAGTCCTTTAGATCCTCCTCTTGCGGGTATAACTACTAACATTAATTTAAGTGTTTAACAAATTCCTGCGCTCGAATATAATCGGACGGACTACCTATATCGATCCAATAGCCGTGAATAGGATTGTGAACAAGTTTGCCCCCTTCCTTAACCAGCTTTGTCATAAGGTCCGTGATGTCGTAGAATTCATTTTTAGGGATTTGACTTACCAATTCATTTTTTAATATATATATTCCCGCATTGGAATGATAGACATAGGAGGGTTTTTCCTTAAAATCAACCACATGACTATTGCTGGTCTCAAAAACGGCATAGGGTACATCCACCTTGTATTCCGTAGAAGCCACGACCATATCCGCACCTTGATTAATTAAATCCAAATAGAGGTCTTCAAAGTCCACATCTGTAAATAGATCGCTGTTCATCAATAGGATATGCTCTGTGTCATAGTGATCTACAAGTGCCAACGCTCCTGCGGTTCCCAGTGGTTTATCTTCCCAGATGTACTCGATTTTAATTCCTTTGCTGTTGCCATCACCAAAATACTGCTCGATCTGCTCACCAAGGTATTTTACCGAAATGTAGATCTTTTTAATACCAAAGGAAATCAGACGATCAATGTTGCTTTCTATAATGGGTTTATCACCTAGGGGTAACATTGGTTTGGGCACTGTATCGGTCAGAGGGCTTAATCGCTTGCCACGCCCCCCAGCCATAATCATACATTCCAAAGGAAGTTGGGATTTAGTTATCTCTAGATCTATGATTCTTACAAGTTTTCTTGATTCATCCAGAATTGGTAAAATCTTAATATCACGCCGCCTATATTTTTTAAGATCTAAAAATCCTGTTTGATGATTTTCAAATACAAAATCCCGATTACATATTTGACCTGTTCTTAGTTTAAGATCAGCATTCTTAAGTAAAGATCGGCGAATATCACCATCTGTCAGAGATCCCAGAATTGATTCATCATCATCGATTACAAATAAAATAAGTCTACTGATATGGCTTATATATAGTATATCATTTAATTTTTGTAAGGCTTCAAGAATAGTCTTATCCTTATGTATTAGTAGGTTCTCTAACTTCATTGTTAAAATTTCAAATCGTAAAATACTTTCTTAAGGTCGTTTGAAGGTAGATTTACCAATATTTCCATGATTTTGATTGCGGAATCTCCATTTCCATAAAGTTGTTCTTGCTTTTTTATGTGATCTCTAAAAGTAGAACTAAAACCTTTATAAATAGCAGCATCAATCTCCGCTTTCTTTGGCTTGCAGTTAATTACACTATCAGACATAACTCTCCCCTTTTGCCTGTCTCCTATATTTATGGTAGGTATATTGAAATAGGGAACTTCAATAATTCCACTGGAAGAATTTCCTAAAACTACATCCATATACTGAAGACTAGATAAATAACGTAGCTGCCCAAGGGATTTAAAATCAATAGCGATTTCATTGTTCTCTGAAACGAATTGTGCAATCATTTGATTAATGATACGTCCGTTTTTATCTGAATTGGCATGCGTAAATATAAAATGCGTTTCTTTCAATGATTTTAATGCATTCAACAATTCAATAAACTGCTCTTCTGCCGAATTATTCTCTAAAGTTACTGGATGAAAGGTGATAAGAATATTCTTCTTGCCTAATCGAAAACTGATAGATTTCTCAAATTCTTCGCGACTTAATAGATCAAGTTTTTTAATTGAATCTAAACCTATGGCTCCAACATTAAACACACGTTCTGGATTCTCACCTAGTTGAATGATGCGCTTTCTGTAAGTTTCTGTAGAAGCAAAATGCCAATGGCTCATTTTTGTAATAGCATGACGAATAGACTCATCATATGCCCCTTCTGTAGTTTCACCACCATGTATATGAGCTATGGGAACATTGGCCATCATTGCTGACGTAGCAGCAGCTAACATTTCGGAGCGGTCACCCAAAATAACAACCAGATCAGGCTGCAATTCATACATGGCATCAGCAAATCCAATCATTGCTAAACCGATAGATTTAGTGACACCAGTAGCAGTGTCAGAAGAAAGAAGGCACTCGATTTTCTTAGCAATTATATAACCGCCTTTTTCAATCTCCTGTAGAGTATAACCAAATTCTGGAGAAAGATGCATGGCGGTGACTATAAGCTGCAACTGATATTCATTTCTATGAAGAATTTGATTTATAAGAGGTTTTAAGAGTCCAAATTCAGCACGTGTACCCGTTACCACAGCAATTTTCTTCATTTAATCTAAAATTATCAACTCCTCTACCTCAAAATCTTTTATCGCGTATGATCCTATTACCTCGTCCCACCTCATCGGGCTTACACCTATTCCTGGACGCTTAATTCCTAGATTTGATTCGCTAAACTTTTCCCCCTTTTTTATGGCTTTTGTAGCAATAATACTTTTGCGAGCAACGGATTTATTCTTTATTTCAGAAGGAGAAGGTTCTTTTTTTCCAGATCCTGAAATAGCTTTTTCAATATTCCGAATAGCCGCGACCATAGCTTTCAGCTCAGTAGGTTCCAAAGATGCTTTATGATCTGGCCCCGGCAAATTTCTGTCTAAAGTGAAGTGCTTTTCAATAACAGTAGCACCCATAGCTACCGCAGCAATTGGAACTTCAATACCTAACGTATGATCTGAGTATCCTATTTTAACACTTAACTTATCACCTATGTCATTCATAGCCTTAAGATTGACATCTTCCATAGGCGTGGGATATTCGGTGTTACAGTGGACAATGGATATACCACTTTTGTGTAGTCCTTCGAGAATCAAAACTTCATATGCTTCTTGAACTTCATTCATAGATGCCATTCCAGTTGACATGATTACCGGTTTATTAAAACTAGCAATCTTGCGCAAATATGGAAGATTGGTTATTTCTCCTGATGGTATTTTAAAAAGGTCAATCCCAATATTATTCAAAAATTCTAAACTATCAAGATCAAAACCTGTAGATAGGAATTTAATAGATTTTGACTTACAATAAGAGATAAGTTCTAGATGGGCATCTTCAGAAAGTTCTAGTTTTTTCAGCATTTCATATTGAGAATCTGAATTACCTGTATTAGCGTTTTGATAATTCGCGCGCTCCGCTGATTTGGTTACTAATTTGGACGCTTTAAAAGTTTGAAACTTCACGTAATCCGAACCTGCCTCAGCTGCAGCATCAATAAGTTTTTTAGCTTGGGCTATATCACCATTATGGTTGACACCTGCCTCAGCGATTATTAGCACTTTATTTATCATAATATCCTGCCTGGATTTCCTACAACTTTGTGATTATCTTCTATATTTTTTAATACAACAGAACCCGCTCCTACTATCACATTTTTACCTATTCGTACGCCTTGCTTTATCACTGCATTTGCACCTATAAAACTAAGGTCACCCACACTTACATTTCCGGCTAATACAGCTCCTGGTGCAATATGGACAGCATTTCCTATTGAACATTCATGCTCTATAATTGCACCAGTATTAATAATGCATAGATTACCAAGCGTTACTAATGGATTGAGGGAAACGTTTTTTGAAATGAAATTGCCAAATCCCATAACGCAGGTTTTAGAAATTGAGCTTGAAGGGTGAATGACATTTGAAAGTTCCTTTTTTTTGGAAATGACATAATTCCCTACTTTCTGCCTGATTTTATTGTCACCAATTCCAAGAATATATTTACTATCAGTGTCCCATTCTTGGAAATCAGCATCCGTTTCACAGCCCAGATATTCTAGTCCAAAAGGGTTACAAGTAGCTTCGCTAATCTCTGTATAGCCATTTAAAATTAAACCTGATAAAATGGCTGCTTCGGCTAAAACAAAACCGTGACCTGAATATCCTATCAGAATTACTTCCTTATCTGACACTACTTGGGATATTTACTATACGATCTTCTAGAAACTTTGCATTTACCTGGTCATCCCGCATGCACGATTTATACATAGGAAGCTTATACATTAATTGCCAAATTGGTCTTGTCATCACCTTTGCGGCATTGGTTTCTTGTAGAAAAATATCCCTTTCCTTTCTATTTTCAAGTTCTAAGCACATTAGCCAGTAATTTGCTTTAGTACCTGGCATTTCAGTACGGAATTTAATCTCTGTTCCTTTGAAAAATTGTTCATACTGTTGTGCGAGATTTCTTTTATTTTCTAGAAAATCATCCAAATTCTCCAATTGAGCACATGCAAGTGCAGCATTCAAATTTGGCATTCTAAAATTATAACCCAGCTCATCATGATAATACTCATAGGGATGCGGCTTTTTAGCAGTAGTAGTGAGGTATTTGGCTTTCTCACCCAATTCCTGTGTATTACTGACAATTGCTCCTCCTCCTCCGCAGGTAACTATTTTGTTTCCGTTGAAAGAGAAAACACCAAGAGTACCAAAGCTCCCTGTCGGTTTTCCCTTGAATTGACTGCCTAAAGATTCTGCTGCATCTTCTACAACGGGAATTTTCCATGTATCACACACATCAATCAATTCATCAATCCTCAATGGAAAACCAAAAGTGTGCATGGGCAGACAGGCCGAAATTTTATTCCCTGTCAGTTTATTATAACAGCCATCCTCCCTCAATTCGCCATGTTCCTCCAGAAAATTACTTACAGCAATGGGGGAAAGTCCCATCGTATCACGGTCTACATCCAAAAACACAGGATGTGCTCCGTTGTAGGCAATAGCATTGGCTGTAGCCACAAAGGTCAAAGCTTGAGTAAGGACTTCATCTCCCGCTTTTACACCTACTAACCTAAGTGCCACTTGTATTCCTGCAGTCCCATTAACCACTGCAACTGCCTTTTCTGTTGCTGTGATCTGTTTCATCATCTCTTCAAACTTATCTACGTAAGCCCCTACAGAAGAAACAAAGGTAGAATCTATTGTAGCTATAAGATATTTCTTTTCATTTCCACGGAAACGGGGTTCATGTAGTGGGATAAAATCTTTGGAATTAAAACTTTCTCTAATAAAAGCTATGGTTTCCTGAATTGCTCGCATTACATTTTAGAGTCTAAATACTTTCCTGTTTCCTTGTGTCCAAAATCAGATATCATTTTATGGAATAAATCTACTATATCAGATTTGTTCCATTCCCCTGCATTTCTTAAGCTTGAAATTGTTCTTTCGAATAAGCCTAACTTATCTGCTTCAATATTTAGCTCATTTTTTATCACGCCAAGATTGTGAAACTGTTCCAAATCCAATGTTTCTTTATCGGTAAAAAACTCTTCAAAATCCTTTTCTCCTGTTGTATCACTGGTAGCAAAATAGCAAGGCCACTTTCTTTCTTCTGGCAATGAATTGGCCAATTGTCTTGCCTCCTCTTCAGATTGGCATAAATAAGGCTCATACCCCAATTGCTCCAGATATTTAACAGCAATGTCTGCAAAGGAAATCAAATGAAGACTTTCACTCAATTTTGGAAAAAATATATCCCGATTTTCACCAAATATGCAGGACATTAGACACAGTTCGCCAGACTCCTGTGGAGTAACAAAATAACGTTTTACGTCAGAAGGGGCCACTATTGGTTGTCTCTTTTGGATTCGTTGATTAAATCCATGCAGAAGTGAACCATCTGAGAAAGCTACGTTTGCAAATCGAGCTGTAGAAATTGAAATATCTTTGCTTCTTCTCATTAGGAACATTTCCATAATACGCTTGGATGCCCCCATCATATTCACCGGGTTTGCAGCTTTATCAGTAGAGACGCAAAAATATTTTTTTGTTCCATTTGTAATCGATTGTTTGATTGTTTTGTCTGTATTGAAAACATTGACATCAATCATTCGCATTAATGTGAAAGGATCCTTTTCACTTCTTACGTGCTTCAAAGCAGAGAGATTTAACACATAGTCATAAGCCCCGTCAGCTTTGATAAAAGCATCATATTCTAACGATCCAATATCAAGAGCAAAAGTCTGGAAATCACCGTCAATATAGCCATAGGAACTTCTTATGTCTCGAACTAATTCGACCATGTTGTTTTCACTAATATCTACAACATGAAGTTTTTTTGGATTTCTTTTAAAAATCTCTTTGGTTACAGCCTGGCCAATAGAGCCTGCTCCACCTAAAACCAAAAAACAAGAACTACTTACTATAGCTGATAATTCATCTGTTTTACTTGAAATATCATTTTTAAACAACTCATCATTTCTACCAATTAGCGATAATATCTCCATTTTATTAATCTAAAGTCTAGCGTCTACTAAATCCTTACTCAATACTGATTTGACATCAAACACTACCTGGGAATCAGATTTTTTAATATCCCATATTTTAAATTCCTGATGTCCTACAGCAAGGACTACTGCAGAGTAATCAGCTAAATTAGGTTTTGCCTCTCTATCGAGAATTTCAATACCGTATTCGTGTTTTACTTCTGCAGCATCTGCCCATGGATCATATACACATACATCTATATCAAAAGACCTTAGCTCATTATAGATATCGATAACTCTTGTGTTTCGCACATCTGGGCAATCTTCCTTAAAAGTGAAGCCAAGTATTAAGACCTTAGAATCTATTACCTTCAGATCTTTACGCATCATATGCTTGATTACTTCAGTAGCTATATGCTTGCCCATGGAATCATTGAGACGCCGTCCTGCCAATATTATTTCTGGATGATATCCCAATTCCTGCGCTTTCTGAGCCAGATAATATGGATCTACACTTATACAGTGTCCTCCTACCAAGCCCGGTTTAAAAGGAAGGAAATTCCATTTGGTTGCTGCAGCCTCTAAGACTTCCTGTGTGTCTATTTCTAGCAAGTTAAATATCTTTGAAAGTTCGTTGACAAATGCAATATTGATATCTCGCTGGGAGTTTTCAATCACCTTTGCAGCCTCAGCTACTTTGATAGAAGAAGCCTTATGTGTTCCCGCAGTAATCACGGATTTGTATAGTTGATCCACGTACTCCGCTACTTCAGGAGTGCTGCCTGAAGTAACTTTTAGAATCTTGGTAACTGTATGCTCTTTATCCCCTGGATTAATCCGCTCGGGAGAATAGCCTGCGAAAAAATCTTCGTTATATTTCAATCCTGAAATCTTCTCTAATACAGGCACACATTCCTCTTCTGTAACTCCTGGATAGACCGTAGATTCATAGATCACCACGTCACCTTTCTTAAGATTTCTTGCAATCATCTCCGATGCTTTGATCATCGGGGTGAGTACTGGACGATTATGCTTATCCGTAGGAGTTGGTACAGTTACTATATAGATATTCGCAGAAGTTACTGGAAGTACCGCATCAGTAATAAGCAAGCCATGACCCTTCTGATCCAGCTCGGTGCTAGTTTTCACCAATATTTTCTGCAGATCTTCATCTGCCACTTCCAAGGTTCTGTCGCGTCCTTTTTGTAATTCATCAACTCTTGCAGGATTGATATCGTATCCCACTGTCTTGTATTTTTCCGCAAAAGCAGCTGCCAAGGGAAGTCCTACATAGCCGAGGCCAATGATTGCGATTTTACTTTCTGAAATTGGTATTAACATTTATGAGAATAAAGATGGTTAATGGTTAATGGTTAATTGTTAATTGGTTAATGGTTAAGTGGTTAACTATTAACATTTAACTTTTAACTTTTAAAAGGTTAAGGGGTTAAAGGTTAAAAGGGTTAAGAGGTTAAACTGTGAGTTCAGGAATTAACTTTTAACTTTTAACTTTTTAACTTGTTACAGTACAAGGGTTAAGGGTTATGAGGTTAAAGATTAAGGCTCTACTCCGATTGTCTATAAACCTCATGCCCTTTCTCTACCAAATGCATATCCTTTTGCATCAATTTGATATCGGAAATCATCATATCATTTACTAATCCTGCCAGGTCATATTCTGGTGTCCAGCCTAGTTGGGTATTAGATTTGGTTGGGTCGCCTAATAGTAAGTCCACCTCAGTTGGGCGGAAATACATTGGGTCAACTTTTACAAGTGCAGAGTTTATGAGATTAGAGATTGAGGGATTGAGAGGCTGACCGGTAGAATGCTCATACTTATCCTCATCTATGGAATCGAGTATTCCAACTTCCTCCACTCCTTCTCCTTCCCAACGGATTTTGAAACCTATGTGATCGAATGCCATAATCACAAAATCTCTTACTTTGGTAGTTTTTCCCATTGCAATCACAAAATCCTCAGGCTTATCCTGCTGAAGGATTAACCACATGGCTCTCACATAATCCTTGGCATGTCCCCAGTCTCTTAAGGCTTCTAAGTTTCCTAGGTACAAGCAGTCCTGCATACCTAAAGCAATGGCAACGGTAGCCATAGTGATTTTCCGGGTTACAAAAGTTTCCCCTCTTCTTGGAGATTCATGGTTAAAAAGTATTCCATTGCATGCAAACATCCCATAAGCTTCCCGGTAATTTTTGGTAATCCAAAAACCGTAAATCTTCGCAGCTCCATAAGGAGAACGTGGATAAAAAGGAGAGTTCTCATCATAAAATCCCTTCTCATTTTTATTTTCTGGCATACCTCCATACAGTTCAGAAGTAGATGCCTGATAGATTCGGGTCTTTTTCTCCATTCCAAGAATCCGGACTGCTTCCAGAATTCTCAAAGTTCCAATTCCATCCACATTGGCTACATACTCGGGAGAATCGAAAGATACTTTCACATGAGACATGGCCCCCAAATTGTAAATCTCATCTGGCTGCACTTCCTGGATAATACGGATAATGTTGGTAGAGTCTGTCAAATCACCGTAATGCAATTTGAAATTCACAGCCTTCTCATGCTGATCTTGGTAGAGGTGATCTACCCGTTGGGTATTAAAGGAAGAAGCTCTACGCTTGATACCGTGAACTTGATATCCTTTTTCCAATAAAAGTTCGGCTAGGTATGAGCCGTCTTGGCCAGTGACACCGGTTATTAATGCTATTTTCATAAGGTATAAGTTTGGTCACCGAGAACCACGGAGAAGCACCGAGGGGCACGGAGATTTATATTAAATTTTAAAGAGATAAATTGTTAGTCACAGTGATATACAGAGAGAATTATTTGGTGTGACACAGAGATGCTCAGAGAAATTATTGAGATATACAGAGAGAGTTGACTTTATAGATAAACCCCTCATAATCTCTGTGAGACTCTGTGACTTCTCCGAGTAACTCTGTGTCACAAACATCAAATCTTCACTTGCTTAAAAGTCTCCTGGTTTTCCAAAAACCACTGGTATGTCTTCTTAATCCCTTCTTCCAAACTCACTTTTGCTTTCCATCCAGCTTGTTCCATTTTGGATACATCCATTAACTTCCTAGGCGTACCATCGGGTTTGCTTGAGTCCCATTTGATCTCTCCAGTATGACCAACCGTTTGCCGGATCAACTCAGCCAGTTCTTTGATGGTCAAATCCACTCCCGTTCCTACATTATAAAGATTGTCCTGAAATTTTTTTTCCAAAGAATAAACCACTGCATCTGCCAGGTCTTCAACAAAAAGAAACTCCCGCATCGGTGTTCCAGATCCCCACAGTTCTACAGGAGTATTCCCATTCTCCTTTGCCTCATGAAACTTCCTTATCATGGCAGGAAGTACATGGGAAGTATTTAAATCAAAATTATCGTAGGTACCATATAAATTGGTAGGCATCAAGGAAATATAATCTTTCCCAAATTGCTTTCTAATCGCTTCACAGGCTTTCACCCCAGTAATCTTTGCTATGGCATACCACTCATTGGTTGGTTCTAAAGGTCCAGTCAACAAATATTCCTCCTTCAATGGTTGCGGCGCAAGTTTTGGGTAGATACAGGAAGATCCAAGGTATATGAACTTCTGTACATCTGCTTTCAAGGAAAAGTCAATCAGATTATTTTGAATCTGCATATTCTCCATCAAAAACTGATATGGATAGTTGTTGTTTGCCAAAATACCTCCTACCCGTGCAGCTGCATCAATCACCACATCCGGCTTATCCTCCTGAAAAAAATCAGAAACAGCATGTTGATTTCTAAGGTCTAATTCTTTTGAAGTCTTACCGATTAAATTGCTGTACCCTTTGGCTTCCAGCGCTCTCCAGATGGCAGAACCTACCATGCCACGATGTCCGGCGATATATATTTTCTTATTTTTTTCCACTGAGATTCACAGAGTTAAATGAGAGTTGCACAGAGCTTATAGTTTTATTTGTTTAAAGAGATACCCTTCTTATGCCATTGACTAAGAGTTTCTCTCTGAAATTTATTAAAAGTCCTCGGTTATAATTTCCAAATTTTAAATAGGTGAGAATTTGAGCTAAATGAATTTCATTAAGTTTCTCAGTTGTTTTTGTTTCAATTACTAATTCATTCTCCACTAATAAATCAATCCTATAGGCTTGGGAAATATTTAATTCCTTGTAAGTAATTGGGAGTATAAGCTCTCTAATTACTGAAAAACCTAAATTTACCAGTTCATATTCTAAGCATTTTTGATATGCAGACTCCAAGAGACCTGGTCCAAGATGTCTATGAACTTCTATTGCGGCTCCTATTACTTTTTGAGTTAAAGGGTCATTCATGTTTTGTCACTGAGTGTTTTGTCACTGAGATGCACTGAGTTAAAAAGGAGATTCACAGAGAGTTGTTTTATGGTCTTTTTTACAATTAATTAAATCCTCTGTGGTTTCTCTGTGAGACTCTGTCTATTTCCTATTTATAATACAACCTAAATATTCTAACCCATTTTTTTATGTCTCACAAAAAATCTCTGTGCAACTCTGTGGTTTCTCTGTGAGACTCTGTGGTTTATCTGTGTTTTCCTTTTTTTTGTCACTGAGATTCACTGAGTAAATTGGAGATACACTGAGCGTTGTTTTATAGTCTTTTTTACAATTAATGAAATCCTCTGTGCAACTCTGTGATCCCTCTGTGCATCTCCGTGTCTAAAAGATGAGCCTGCGAATTAGGTCACCAACTCTGGCCTCTCCTTCTCCAGCCTCTCAAACACCTTCTTCACATCCTGAGCATTATCTTTTTTCAGTACCAGTATAGCATCATTAGTATGGATAAGAAGCGTGTTTTTCAAGCCTAAAAACTCAGTGTGAAGGCTTGTTCCTATTACCATATTTCCTTTAGAATCCACAATATGTCCCTGCTTTTTGAAATGCTCGTAGATAGACTCGAAAGACCCCATATCTGACCAGGCAAATACGGAAGGGACGACCTTTATCTTTTTGGTCTTTTCCATCACCGCATAATCCACAGATATAGATGGAATTTGCATGGAGAGATCAAAATCGAGTTTACCCCCTTCAGCTGCTTTATAAGCTTCCATGGATGCTTTATATACTTCTGGTTCAAAAGATTGAAGTTCATCCAGATAAACTCCAGCCTGAAAACAGAACATACCTGAGTTCCAGAGGAAATTTCCACTTTTCAGAAATCCCTCAGCTGTCTCCCTATTTGGCTTTTCACGGAACCCCTTTACTTCTTCCCCATCCGCCTCTATGTATCCAAAACCCGTCTCAGGTTTGGTTGGTTTTAGTCCAAATGTGACGATATTCCCTTCCTTAGCTAGCTGCAAAGCCCTATCCACAGCAAGCTGATATGCTTTCCCAGACTCTATCAAGTGATCAGAAGGAGTAACAAAAAGAATATCTTCTGTTTGAGCGGCAAAGGCTGCAAAAGCAATTGCAGCAGCTGTATTTCTGGGACAAGCCTCTATTACCTCCACGTAATTGCCTATACCAGCTAAAGCAAGATCCTTCCTGGAGAGTTGGTAGTTATCGCAGTTTCCGACCACCATCACTTGCTCGCAAAAATCGGAATTTCTCCTAACCGTATTCTGAAATAGGGTTTCTCCTGCGAAAATAGGGAGGTACTGCTTAGGTTGTGATTTGCGGGAAAGCGGCCATAGTCTGGAACCTACTCCACCGGAAAGAATTACATTAAAAATTTTCATTCTATATTAATAGCCTTTAAGAAAATTCAAACAAATAGCGAAAAAACAAGTCGCTATTTACTTCCAATTCTGTAAATATCAAAACCCAACGTTTTCAAATACTTTTTATCTTAGATATTTCTTCCGTCAAATATGATTTTGTTTTTCAACAACCTCCCACTTCAATCCCTACATCTGCAAAACATGCTCCTGATACCAAGCCAACATAGCCGGTACCTACAACTGCAATTTTCATAAATGACTTCTTTGTAAAATTTTTAAAAAATGATTAGCTCAAACTTCCCACAGCTTCGCCCTTTCAGTCCCAAAAATGAAGGAAAATTTGAAGTAAAATAAACTCCAACTATCAATCATTTAGGACCTTTGATTTCAATTTCTTCTGATTTGCCAAAAGGCAACTTATTTACAGAATTTAAAATAAAAGGGCTCAAATAATGCCAAAACTTAAATTCTGACTACTGTTTTGAGCATTTCTGACAGCAAAGATAAGAATGTGAGTAGTTTTTGTACTCATTTTTTATCCTAATTTTCATTGGGATTTTAATATACAGAATACTGTATTTTGATATCTAATACTTCTTTTTGAGCCAACATGCTTTATCAAATAACTAACCAATTCATAATGGTTTGATTTACTGGGCATTTTACTCTTAATACTGGGGAGAAAGTACCCAGTATGTAGCAAATAGATGCTGAAATGGAGCCTAGATCTCAAAGAAGTTAATTGGGCATACCCTTACCATGATTATCCGCAATGAAACCTGACACCATCAAAGGAGGCAAAGTCTGTCCCAAACTTTTCTCAGGAAAAGATTCTATACAGAGAGTTGTTTCCTTAAGGTTAGGTGTTCGTTGTAGGTTATTGATTAGGCCAAGGAAGGGATTGGAGCATCGGGGTTTGGAATAAGTCAGAATTTAAAATGGCTGGCGCTTAACCTTACCCATGACTTGAAGGGAAAATGGAAAATGAGGATTAGAGATTTATGTTGTAGTGTGGTTGTAATGGTTTGCACAATGTTTTTTTTTGCGGAGACGATAGCAGCTCCGCCTTCATCAAATATATTGTCCTGGAAATTGTTTTGTATTTTGTTGGGATTTAGGCGACTTCAATTAGATACCACAGCCGCCGTTCGTGTCACACGAACGGCTAAAGCCAATTCGTAACAGCAGTGTAAGGGATTGCAGTTGGTAAGAGTAAGGACGACTTACACTAAATGGTTAGCGCTATGCTATTTGCGGAGACGATAGCAACTCCCCCTTCAGCAAATATGTCTAGTCATTGTAGTTTTCTTTGTAAAAGGGGGATCATGAGCAGATTTACTTTGATTTTCATTTAAACTGGAACTGCACCCGACTTGGAACCTTGCATTTTCCCTCTGATATTTTTGGTTTCGGCCCCTCCACAGGCAGGCTGGCATAGTAAATAATGAAATCTAAGCCGTTCGTGTGGACACGAACGGCGGCGCGAAAGACTTGCGCAAGATTGGTAGCACTGTATTATTGGCGGAGACGATAGCAACTCCCCGCCAGCAAATATATCGTTATGATAATTGATTAGGCATATCAAGGAATGTAGGGGGGATTCTGAGCAGTTCTATAAGAAATACAAATTCCTATGTCCAAAGATCATAATTGATGGTCCCTATCAGTCAAGAATATTTTTTGGATTCTTTTTTACTGTCATCCGAGTAAGTTTTTGATAGTCTAAAATAGTGGGTTTTCTGGCTATTTAGGGTGATTTTTCTTTTTTTCTCAAAACACCCCCCTGCTCACTTTCGAAAATAT